>JAIKZC010000506.1 GCA_024682575.1 Lachnospiraceae bacterium
CATACATAAGCAATAGATTTGATTTTCCGTCAGAGGACAGTATTCCTAATACAGTAATTAAATTTTTAAGCAAATATTCATACGGAATATTTCTCGTACACCACGTAATACTATATGCTGTCATGGAAAAATTCCGCTATATGACCTTTAATCGCCTTACTGCATTCCTGCTCTTCATTCCGATCCTGGCACTGATCTCGGTCGTCGGAGCTGCTCTGATACAGTCCGTATCAGCCTTACTGCAGATCTGCAGCCGTCTGCTGCCAGCAAAAGAAAAAGCGGTGAATAAATAAAAAGATAACGAGACAGCGCTTCGAAGGTCTGTTCAAATGCTGTTATTCCCATAAGTGAGAGTGAAACGATCGCCATTGCATCAGAGTGATCATTTTCACTCTCACTTTCTTTTGTAAATATTTTTGCAAAAACAAATATCACTCCGAGCAATATCTGCAGCCATATCCCCTGCGCAACCATTAAGCCATCTTTAAAATAACTTCCGCTGTCATAAATTATATCCGTAAAGAAATCTGTAAATACGGTGTTCATTCCCTCAGGTCTTCCCGCAAAAAAGTTTCCGTTTATCCCCCATGCAAATGAACCATCACCATAGTTAACAATAAGCTTTCGTATGAAATGTCTGACTGTTCCCGCTGCCCCGTAATCTCTTATCCTGCGCTTTGCAAGATCGATATCTGCTGAATTCCTGGCATGCTTATTTTCAAACGAAGCTGTATACTCAGTGTCTTCATTTGAATAAACACCATCCGTATCATGATTTAACCCCATCATAAAATAATGGCTTATCCCAAATTCTTTTGTAACATCAAGATTAAGATTGAGCGATGGAAGTATAGTTCCATTAAGGACCAGAAGGAAAATAAAGATCGCTGCCAAAAATCCCGCAGCACACTCAAAGCTCCCTTCTTTACCTCTTTTTCTCACTCCGCACAATCTCTGTAATACAGAGTACGCGATCATGGCGATCGTCATCAGCACCACCTGAGGTTTGATCGCATATCCAACAGCAGTTAATAATCCTATAATAATCCACGAAAACATATCTGTCCGTTTAATATAAAGATAAAGCAGATAGAGCGGAAGTATCAGTACAGCCTCATCTGAATACGGAACATTGAGCCATGGTGACATGCCGATATAAATAGATGCAGCCATAAAAACACAAAAAGAGAAAGTCCTCGAATTACCAAGTTTTCTTAAAAGCCTGTAAATCAAAAAGCAGGTTAAAGATGTCAGCAGACACTGTATCCATATTATTGACATGATCTGACAATTTCCGGTGAAAAATATAGTGATCTTAAAAATGATCAAATATATCCATATCAAAAAACGGTTATTTGGATGCGCTGATATATATCCGATGCTAATATCCTCGGTATTTCCTCTGGCAATTTTTTCAGCAGCATCGATAAGGCCCGCCGGATCCCAGTCAGTATAAAAATAACTGCTATAGGTAAAGATCATTTCATAAACCAGTAAAATAATAACAATTGCCGGTACTATCCATTTTGCAGTCCTTTCCAGTATCAGTTCTGTTTTCTTTCTTAGTTTGTATATAACTGTTATAAGAATTATATTTAGCAATAGTCCGGTAAATAATATTCTTAAATTGCTGCAGGGCAGAGCACGTATCGTATAAACATGTAGTTTTTCAGCATAAAAAAGAAGCAGACTCATTACGAATGCAAAGAGCAGCCCCGTTACAGCAAAGATGATCTTTTTCTCTATCCTCATCTGACAACTCCCTAACAAAATTTATCAAATTATTTTAACCTCTAATAAATACTTTTGCAACATCTAATAACTTGTGATATACTTTAGCAAGTTAATCTGTAAAAGAATATTTTATATAAATTTTTTAAAGGAGCCATTCAGATATGTCATTCAAATTTATCAAAGCGCTTCCGACACCTGAAGATATCAGAACTATAATTCCGATGACAGATGCCTTAAAAGAAGCAAAGAAAAAAAGAGATGCTGAAATAGCCGATGTTCTCACCGGAAAGTCCGATAAATTTCTTCTTGTTATCGGCCCCTGCTCCGCAGACAGTGAAGAACCGGTAATTGAATACATCAACCGCTTAAAACCTATTGCAGATAAGGTCTACGAAAAAATCATCATTATTCCCAGAATTTATACCAATAAGCCGCGTACCACCGGCGAAGGCTACAAAGGAATCATACATCAGCCCGACCCTGAGGGAGATACTGATTTCGAGAAGGGTCTTCTTGCCATGCGCCACATGCATGTTAGGGCTATCCGTGAAACCGGCCTTACCGGCGCTGACGAAATGCTTTATCCTGATAACTGGGGTTATGTATCAGACATGCTTTCCTATGTTGCTGTAGGTGCCCGTTCCGTTGAGGATCAGCAGCACAGAATAGTTGCTTCAGGCTTTGATCTTCCCACAGGAATGAAAAATCCCACCTCCGGTGATCTTTCTGTCTTAATGAATTCGATCACCGCTGCCCAGGGTGCACACACATTTGTATATCGCGGCAAAGAGGTCGAAACAAACGGAAATTCTCTTGCCCACTCCATCCTTCGGGGTTCTGTAAATAAAGACGGACGTACGACCCCTAATTATCATTACGAAGATATTATGCGGCTTTTGGAGGTTTATTCCGAACACGACTTAAAAAATAAAGCCTGTGTTATCGATACCAACCACTCAAATTCCGGCAAGAAATTCAAGGAACAGATCCGTATTGCAAAAGATGTTATGTATTCGAGAAATCATAACAATGATATCCGTAAATTCGTAAAAGGTCTGATGATTGAAAGTTATCTTGTTGAAGGTAATCAGAAAATATCCGATCACATGACCTACGGTCAGTCTATAACCGATGCATGTCTCGGATTTGAAGATACTGAGAAACTTATTTTCGAAATAGCCGAAAGCGTATAATCCAGATTCCTTATTGATAAAAAGACCTTCGCGTAATTGATATGCGAAGGTCTTTTTCATATTATTTTAATTTTACTGCCATCATCGTCAGATCATCAAACTGAGGCGCATCACCAACAAATTCATCAATCTTTTCTCTTACATTTTTAAGAATGTCCTGAACTCCTGCATCTGCATTACTGTTGAGTGCATCCAAAGTTCTCTCCATTCCAAAAAGTTCATTTTCACTATTGGTAGCCTCAGCAACACCATCAGTATAAACAAAAATACCGCCTCCCCTTTCCAGGGTAAATTCATAGTCCTGATATTTGATCCCATCCATACTTCCAAGAGGCATTTTATGTTTATCCTTAAATATTTCAAATTGTCCTTTTGCCGTCTTTATTACAGGATATTCATGACCGGCATTTGATGCAACAACATGACCGGTAGAAATAGTGAGAATACCAAACCAGACCGTAACGAACATGTCATTAGCGTTACTTTTACATATCTGTGTATTCGCATTCATGAGAGCCTCAGCAGGCGATTTACACATCATGCCAAAATTGTTAACAAGTATCTTTGACATCATCATAAAGAGCGCAGCCGGCACTCCTTTGCCTGAAACATCCGCAATTACCATTCCAAGATGATCATCATCTATTAAAAAGAAATCATAAAAATCTCCGCCGACTTCTTTCGCAGGAGTCATAGATGCAAAAATATCTATATCCTCTCTTTCCGGAAAAGCAGGGAAAATATTCGGGAGCATATCTGCCTGAATGCTTGTCGCAAGCTCCAGTTCCGTGCCTATCCTTTCCTTCTCTCTGGTCTCTTTCATAAGATTAGCCATATATTCTTTTATATCGCCTGCCATCGTTACCAGAGATTCAGATAAAGTCTGCATTTCATCTTCAGAATTTATCTCAGGATCCGTAAATTCTATAAGATTTGGATCGTTCTGTCCTCTGCTGCTTTCTACAAACCCCCTTGCCGACTCTTTTAATTTGATTATAGGATTTACGATCTCTTTTTCCATCCATTTTGACATAATAAACACTATTATTATCAACAAAATAACGATCTGGATCAGCGATATTCTTATATAATTCTCAACAACACTGTAAAGATCATTAATAGGAATGTCTACCGCAAGAACAGCGATTGCATTTCCGCTTCCATCAGTTATCGGTGTTATTCCTGTATAATCATGTCCAAATTCAGTATTTTCTGTGAAATAAATTATCTCACCCGGATTACTGTTAAGCCCGTTAAGAAAGATCTGTGCGATATCAGCTGAATATGCCGTACCCGTAAGATTGCCAAGATATGTAAGTGTTTCTTTTTCGTATTGCTTCTCGTAATCTGTAACTCCGGCCATTACATCCATCATATTGTCAACATCTTCAGTATTGAGCGGTTTCACAATATAAATATAATGAATATCATAAGCCTCTTTAGTCTTATTGAGAACCTCCTGTGTATTCTCGAAACTAATACTCGTCGTTCCCTCTTCGATACATTTTTTCATATCTTCTGCATCTATTTCAGCAATGGTATAATTAAGAATTCCATTTATATATTCCTGATATCTTTTCACGGTTTCATGATAATAGGTATATCCTCCAAAAAAAGCCTGTACCAGGGAAACCAAAACAATATAAAGAGAACATCCAAAAAGTATCCTCCGTCTTAAAGGTCTTTTATAACGATCCTTATCTTCCATTTTTTAGCTCCTTTCTGTTTATAAAATAGTGAAGCGAAGTCATTCCACCAACCAGCGAAAGAAATCCAGCAACATATACCGAAGCCGGTCCTGCGGCCATCATTTCTCCCATTATTACCGGTCCAAGTGATTCACCTATATTCTCCGAAAAATTATATATTCCCATGGCCTTATCCTCTCCATATTTCCTGGTTTCCTCAAATCCCATGAAATATTTCTGCTGTACAGGTTTTCCATAAGAAGCTGCAATTCCCATAAGCAAAAGAGCTATTATAACTCCCAAAAGATTCGGTGACAGTGAAAAAACTATAATTGCCGCAATATTACTTGCTATGGCAGTATAAATTGCGTAATTTCCGATCGACTTTGATATATTTTTAATGAAAAGGTCTCCGCAGATAACAGCAATTTCCGAATAAAGCATTATCAGCAATGAACATATCGTTTCATCCAGTCCGTTCTGATCACAATAGAGCGGAATGTAATAAAAAGCGAAACTGCCAAATACAATATAAGGATTTTGTATAAGGGCGATAAAGCTTATAACGGGTTTCCTGAATACGAATTCTGCTGTCGAGCTTTCTTCCGTCCTTTCTTCCTCCTGAATCTCAATAAACGAAGACACCATTCTCACCATATAAATGCTTATTACCAGTAGACAGAGCCAGACCAATGCAATTATCAAAAAAACAAATCTGTGACCAACCATTACCGCAAGAAATGATCCTATCATCATACCAAAATTTATTCCTGAGAGATAAGCTCCGTTATATGCACTAAAGCCCCATATACGGCTCACTTCATCCTTTATATATGTGATCAGTACATAAATCGAATTAGTGATGAGTCCAACTCCTATTCCATCAAGTATAAGTCCTATAACTATTGTTATATAATGCGGATAGACAAACATCAGGAAATTTCCCGCCATTGATGAAATAACAGAAAATGCTACTATTTTTCCCATTCCATGTTTTCTGATAAGTCGGGCACAGAAAAGTGACATTAATCCTATAATGAAAAGATTTATCGTCACAGGGATCGCACCAAGAAAATCCCTTGCTCCGGTCGGGAAAATCCCAGTCTGCCGCATGATATAAACAGGCATAAAGGTAGTTGCCATGTTATATACTGCAAAAACAAGAAAAACAAGTAACCTTATAAGATGCCCGGGAAATACATTCTCTTCTTTATTCTGAACATCTTCTCTATATGCTGTAAGATTTGTTGCGAAGCTGATTCCCTCTCCAATGACAACCCAGATGATCAGTATCATGATAACTATTGACATCAGTACTTTTTTCTGAAGATCATCTATGATACCATTTATTACATATAATTCTGCTCCTACAGCAACAGCTGCCACAACCTCACCTTTTTTATCAAAAACAGGTACTTTTATGGAAAGATAAGAGCCCGATAAATCTGCCAGATTCTGATTCCATACATCAGATTTTGTTTTATATACAGCCTTAAGTTCCTCAGTCTCTACCTCATCGAGTGGGTAATAATTTCCTATAGCCTGATCAAGATATGCTACAGCATATCCCTTAGAAGCTTTTTTATCCAGCTTTAATATATTACAGTAAATATTGTTATATATATCAATTCTCATGTCAAAGGAGTTGTCCATAATTTCACAGAGTTTGTTATATGAACTACCCCCGAAACCACTTATTTTATCGACATTATCTATACTGTCATTTCCAAATGCGCTTATCTGATTCGCAACCATATATGCAGCACATCTGAGCTGTTCCTCAAGTTTTTGCCGGTAATTTGCCTTAAATGAATTAAGCAGCATGCTGCATAGTATTGAAGATACAATAACAATTACCGCAACAAACCAGAACGATAATATCTTAACAGGAGAATGTTTACGTTTTATAAGATTATATATAACTCTTATAAAAATTATTAAAAAGAGAATACTAATAATGATCCCGAAAAAAAGCCCAAGGTAATCAGTAACTCTCTGCCTGAAGGTTTTCTTTAATGTAAGATAAAGACTCTCATTATCTCCATCTTTAATGATTACCCCTTCATCTTCACAGAAAACCAACTTTCCATCTTCACTCTCATAAACAGTATCTGAACCTGTATGACAAACAAGATCACTTGTTGCTCTTTCTCTGTTTACCCTGCATATGGCATCATTCCTTACATCTGTAAAATAAATATTTCCTTCCCTGTCAACTGACATCCTGTACGGAACCGGATACTTTTCTTCTTCGTTTTTTACTGAATATATCAATGAATGAGAGCCATCTTTTGAATATTCATATATAATCCCTGATTTATCGAGAATATAAAAACTGCCCTTATAAAATGCCGCATCAGCAACTGCATTAAATGCATTTGGATAAGGTATTTCACTTTCTCCCCATAGAAAAGAATCCTTAAGGCACTCTATATAATTTAATTCTCCATCATCTGCGTTTAATCCATAAAACCTGTGTTTATTTGTACGTTCTTCTGAATAATCCCTGTCGGTGACTGTTTCTATATAATTTCCGTTCAGATCATATTTTAATATAGCCTCTCTCGTCAGAGACATACCATTCCATTCACTGGCATTTATATAAAGAAATTTTTCATCAAAAGCAAATCCATCTGCATAAAGCCCTTCGCTTTTTTTGTCTCCGATATTTGTTATTGCAAATTTTATCCTGCTATTTTCATCAAAAGATAAGATTCTGCCATGTTCATCATCCAAAACATATATAAACCCGTCCGAGCCCTGCCTGGCCATATATCCATATGAAATATCAGTTTGTGATTTCAAAGACCTTAAGGGTGAAAAATCCAAAATCCTTATCATCAAAACAGAAAAAGCGATAAGCACCACTATTAAAATATCTATTCGGGTCATGCCCTTTGTAAATAAATATTTCTTTGTCCTCTCAACTGATTTCATATCTGCCATACTCCTTTATCTTTCGTGCAGACTCAAAAACAGTATGCACCTTATCTTTAGAAAGAAGCTCCGGAAATAAAATGCAGGAAAGATTAATAGTTCCTTTATGTGCAAAGCAGCACTTTCTATATGAATCCGTTTCATCCATACTGTCAATTTCCACTATATCGCTTATTCCGTACAAATAATATGGAAGTGCCGGCATTGACACGTAATCTTTTATAGATTCGAGCCTGTCCGGGAGTCCGGTGAGTTTTCTGATAACTCTGCTCCTCTCTATAAAAGGCTCTCTGGCATTGTAATATTTTTCTACAAGATCTTTGTCCCTTGCATGTACAACCTCGCAGCTGACTTCCGGATGAAGCTTTCTCATCTGTTCGATCAATTCAAGATATAGATCTGTTATCTCATACTCAACATTCAAAAACTCGTCCAGCGCTGCTCCCCTAATTTCCGGACTCAGATCTGATACTACAGCATCTAAGTATTTTACATATGATATATCAGGAATAGGGATAACCAAAGGCCCACCCAATGCCTTTGCCATCTCATAAGGATATTTTATGAAATAATATTCCTGCGACGTCAGACCTGTTTTGTTATTCTGAAAGTGAATAGCCTTTATATCTGAAACAGATCCTCTGATATGCTCTGCGAAGTTGGCATTTTCAGATAATTCACCATGTTCAAGATATGCCTTACCCGTATTGTAATCAAAAAAATATGACTTTCCGTCTTTATGGACAATTTCAACCTTAACTTCTTCTGTTCCAAAAAGACACGGACCACCCTCTACAGCCACTTTTTTCCCGCTTTCAATAGCATTCTTAAGCTTATCAAGGCCAGCCGTAAAATACGGAAGCCGGTCTCTTATCATATACTCGACATTTGATAGTTGTGGAATTTTTTCACACAGATTTGGGAAATCCAGTATTTCAACTGTATTTTTGTAGAACAGACTCTTTTTTTCTCCGCCATTATCCTTAAATGAATAATTATCTCCGGAAACGATAACAAAATCAGACACCTCCGGATCACTCTTTTCAAAATAGGTATCTGCAATATTTATAGCATTTTCTTTACAGATTTTTCTTATAGTTGTAACCATTATCCCCTCATTACCCCTTATATATTAGATCCATAGATATAGATGTGATACAAACCTTATGAATACAAATTATTTAACTATATTTTATACTAGATATCTTTTAAAAAGAACAAATTTCATCTATGTTTTTTGCAAAGTACATAGCAAAAAAGTTACCGAACCAGATCCGGTAACTTTTTATATGATATGTTTTTTATTTTTTATAAATATAAGAAAATCATCCGAGCATAAAAATAAATCTCTTTATTTATCATCCTTTTTAATATGATGTGATACTGCAAGTATAAATCCCGAAGAAGATACCATTATATTAAATTTTGAAGAACCCGTATCGATCGTTTTATTGGCATTCTCATGTCTTGCTTTATGAAATCCATGAGCTTCCAACATCGTAATTGCTTCATCCAGATCATCCACGTTCATACGGATCATATTCCATTCGCCATCACCCTGAGCAACATCTACAAAAAAGCCGTTGGAATCCTTCATTCTGACATCAGTAGTATTATTCACTCCGATTCCCTCTTTTGTATGGCTCTGTACGAATCCAAGTTCCTCAAACAGTGCTATCGCAGATTCCGGGTTCTTGGTAACAATAAGTGGATTAAACGATGTGATCTTCATTAAAATCCTGCCCCCTCTCAGTTTTAATAAAGTTAAAAATTTTTGAATATTTTACTACGGTAGTTAATAGATACGATCAGTTAATAATTGTCTTGATTCAGGCGCATTCCAACAGTTTTGTCTGACTATTATAAATTATAATAGTCAATTTCAAAACTGCCAAGAATTTTTTTCGTACTAAAAGCCCTCGGAGTTTATCCGGTAGCCTGTTTCTTACATTCTTTTCATGATCTCATCTAAAACAAAAGGTGCTAATTTTACACTTATATCTGCTGCTGTCGCTGTATTCTGCAGAAAGCTTCTGACTTTTCCCATGAAAGCGTTATAAGTCAGATACTCAATTCCTTCCGGGGTGATGCGGCACTGCTCAAGATCTGACAATATCGTATCCTGTCCCCATTTCTTCGTTACAGTGATTCCCTCTATGTATCCGCTATTCATCAGATGAATCATAATGAATTTCCAATAATCAGGATTGACATTAATATACCTGCTGTCATAATTCAGATTTTTCCCCTCTACAGGTACTCCTTTTTTAAGGCACTGATAAAGATATGCCAGAATCTGATATATGATCACATGGTAATCATCTTTTGCCATTGTTATTTCTCCACAATTTCAAATGCTTCCGGTGGGAAAAGATAGTCTTCGTCTAACTCTGTCATTATCCTGTACCAACCCTTTTCCACAGACATAACCTCATAAATCTTGTCTTTTTCAAACGCTAATGTTTCATACCCATCAATATATTTAACTTTCATCAGTCATACCAATTCTTTATAAAGAAATCATGTTTCCCATAACCGTCGCATTGAGACCAGTGTACTTCTGCTTTTCTGTCTCCATCTGGTGTTTCAAGGGTTGAAATAGCTTTTAAGTGCTGCCAGTCCTCAATTTTCCCACCGTATTTTTTTGCATATTTTTCAGCATTCCTATACGGTGTATGTGAGCCTTTCCCTGCAAATATTTCTTTGTTTTGCAATTTGCTCCCTTCGGCAAAATGGTAAATCTCACCTGTCTGCAAGTCCATTATAGCATAATTTTGAAACTTGGCACTTATTGAATATGCAATATATTCATCGTCCAAATTTGTTATATTTGTTGAAAACAGTTGCCTTTTAGGCTTCTTTGCCCTTTCAAGGTTTTTCTCCACGCTCTCCCGGCGGCTTGTCGGCACGATCTGCTTAAGCCCTTTTGATGGTATGTATTCTATAATACAATTGCATCCAGGGTGCCGCTGCCATATCCATGCATTTGTAGCTTTCACTTCTTCATATGCGACACCTTCCGGACATTCTCTCTCTTTACAGTAAGGACATGTCCAATATTTCTTTTCATGATGTGCTTTTTGGTTTGTCAGTCCCGGCCGAAATTATCTATATACCTTCGTAATCAATCCGCTTTGTGACTGAAAGTCTGCATTCTGTCTGACAGACTCGTCAACAATCGACTGCAAAAATCTGATCGCGGCTGTCTTAAGGATATTCCGTTATTTTAACCGGATCATCCATCTCTGTGACTACATTGATGATATTCATGATATATTTTTCGCCAAGCTCAGGGACAATGGCTCTCAAGCCTAACTTTTCAACCTCATTCAAAGCCTTCTGGACTGCTTCACACTTACCGGCCACTGCAGAATGATTTTCTTTCAGCATTGGTGTGACCGTTCTATTTGCAATATTGTAATATAGCTTCCCATCCGGAAGGCTTTCAGCGTTCAGATTTTCACTAAATGCTTCTCCTAAAAGCTCTCCGAGCTTGACAGCATAATCATCTGCATCTTTATATCTGCCTTTGCCGCTGTCTATGATCTCACTGATCTCTTTCAGACTTTTGTCTGATATCCGTTTTTTATCAAAAGCTGCTTTGAGCTTTTTATATATATCCGGTGCCATATCCTGCATATCAAATACCTGTTAAGTCCCTCAGTTTTTCCGAATCAAAA
>JAIKZC010000399.1 GCA_024682575.1 Lachnospiraceae bacterium
TTCAATGCGGACACAAGACATTGCTTCTTAAAAAAAAATTTGCTGTATTTTTGAGTTCGTCAGACGCATCTGCGTCCAGGTCACGCCGCCAGGCCAGCACACCACCAGGCTGTCGCGTTTTTCAGACTCCTGTCAGTCCTCAGGAATCCAATTCAGACAATTCTTATTCTTTCAAAATTGTCCCTGTTCTTTTTTGCTCATAAGCTGAGCCATGTTGGTCAAACTGAATTGCCATCAGTTTGATATTTGGTCGGTTTTGGTTTTGAGATAAACCGACAAAAAACCTCTGCTCCCTTCGTTTCTTGTATATATTCTTGTATATATAAAAAAACAGGAGCTTGTTTTGGTCAAACTGAATTACTATCAGTTTGATATTTGGTCGATTTTGGTTTTGAGATAAACCGACAAAAACCTCTGCTCCCTTCGTTTTTCTTGTATATAAAAAAACAGGAGCTTGTTTTAATTAAGACTCCTGTCATCAAAAAAAATTTTCTCAATATCATCATGTGGAACTGTCTTTTTTAATGGATAAAAAAATGGAACGGGGAAAATCTTATATACAAAAAAAGGGGACTTCTTTGCAGTTCGCGAAGCGACCACTTTACACCCTTACATATCTTTATATATATACTGCTAGAAAAATGGCGGTTAACGGGTAAAATGACTGCTAGAAAAATGGCGGTTTCTCTGCTAGAAAAATGGCGGTTGCAACAGCCAGAAAAAAAATTTGACATTCTAGCAGAATGTTGTTATTCTAGTGCTAGGAAAATAGCGGTTTCTCGACAACAAAAATGCAACAAAAATGAGAGGTGAACGAATGGGAAAGTACAGTAATTTTGACAACGAAATGGAAGGTCAAGTATCCATATTTGATCTGTATGAGCCACCCGAAAGGATGGTGGCTGTATCAAATATCTTTGCAAGGGCAAGAAAGCAAATGTCCTTGGCAGAACAGAAAACATTTGTCCTGGCTTTATCACACCTTGAATGGACTAAAGACCCTACAGAGCAGAGCAATGTTGTTCATCTGGACAAAAAAACCCTGCAAAGTGTCCTTGGCTATACGTCCGACAGTACGGATATTAGCGAACATATGTGGCGAGAGATTAAAGACCTTGCACCACACAGCCATATTGACATAGCTGATAGGGATAAGGGAATTTATGATAGCGGAATGATAATAACCCGAATATCCCGAAGAAAAAACTGGGACTATTATCGAGTGAAGTTTGAGGAAGAATATTTCCCGCTTTTTACCGGATTAGGGAATAAATATATAACCATGTGGAGCATGGATATATTTAAAATGACGAGTAAAAGGAGCGTTCAATTTTATGAATTACTCCGTCAGATGAGTTTCGACAAGTACGAAGTTGGTAATAATCTCTATACCTACGGATGGGGAATAAAAGCTATTAAAGAAATGTTTGATATTCCTAAAGACGGTAAAGGCTCCTACATGAGAAGTCCAAAGAACGGCGGATTTAACCGTGCTGCTTTTGAGAAGTATGTAATTGAACCGCTGTGTGAGGACTTGGCAAAGTGCAAGATGATACAGCTCGTGATTCAGCCAAATGGAAAGCCATATGAGAAAGTTAAAAAGGGGAATAGGGTAGCAGGCTATCAATTCTATTGGACATTTTCACAGCGTCCTGCGGTAGCTGAAGCCCACGAAGTAAAAGCCATAGCTGACAGGGTAGAAAAAAATCCGCAGATACTTAAAGTAGCAAAAGATATAGTCGATGGTAAGAAGTCGAAGAAGCCAAAGAAATCTCAATTTCACAATTTTCCACAGAGAGACTACAACTACGAAGAACTCGAAAAGATACTACTAAACGGTAAGTGAACCTCCAGCGCGACACCGCAGCCCCAGAGGGCTATGCTCGCTCGCTATATTATCAATACTGTTATTGTACATTTTTAGAATAACAAAAGACAGGGGCGTGGCACGCTCCTGTGAAAAATAATAAGGAGAGATTTTATGACAACAACAGAACAGAGATTTTATGGCTTATTAAAAGCAGATGGAACATCTGCTGGAGATGTAGAAAGAATGCAGCTCTTTTATGTGCTTGCCAGAACGAATGCCTTATGGGAGGTTTCAGCAAGTATTTATGACACCAAGACGCATTGTATCAAAGAGGGTTGGGATGATATTTTTGATAACACCTTTGGAAAGATGCTCAAGAGAACCATGCATCTATTCAATTCTTATAACGAGGATATCAGCACAGTTAAATTGCTATGTGGCATGGATGAACATAATATGGAAACAATGATAAATGCTCAGATGATTTATTCCGGTTTATGGGATTATGGAAAAGAGATGAAGTAGAGAAAAAAGGGGAGTGAATGTATGCAAGTAAAAAATTACCATCCAGAATATAAAAAACACAAAACCATACGACAATGGGCCTTGGAGGGCTTTTTGCCTAAGAAAGATGCCGAAGGCATTGAACTCTGGTCGAACCAAAATTGCGAACACCAATACAGGTACTATTCGCCGGATGAAGTGGAACAGGCCTCCAAAGAACAACTTTACGAATTTTTCGGGCCGGAACGAGAACGAAAAAACGCAGCTAGTCGGAGGAGAAGAAGGAAAAAAAGCCGTGAAAAGAAATGTGCCAATATGAGAGAAAAGATGGAGGCTAAGTTTTCAGAGCGAAAAATCGAAAAAAAATACGATTTTATTGTCGTCGACACCGAAACAACAGGCCTGGACTGTATGGAGGACGAGCTTTTACAGGTTTCTATCATCAGCAATACCGGGGAAACCTTGTTTGATAGATATTTTAAGCCGACTGAGGCCGTTAAGTGGCCAGAGGCCGAGCGAGTTAATCATATCAGCCCAGATGATGTAAAGGATGCTAAACCGATTTTCACAAGCATTGAGGAAATTAGTGAGTTCTTCTATCAGACAGACAAAATCGTAGGCTACAACACCAGCTTCGACTTGGATTTTTTAATACACAGCGGAGTATGTGTTGCCGAAAACGCTGAAACCGTCGATGTTATGAAGGATTTTGCAGAAATCTACGGTGAATGGAACGATTATTATGAGGATTACAAATGGCAGAAACTAACTACCGCTGCTGACTATTATGGTTACGAATGGCCTTCGCTTGGCGCCCATAACAGCCTGGCCGATTGTCTGGCTACGCTTTTTGTATATGAGAAAATGTCTGAAACAAAAGGATAGGAAAATAA
>JAIKZC010000512.1 GCA_024682575.1 Lachnospiraceae bacterium
GTAAGCAGCTGGAGCTCTTCAAACAAGTCCGTTGCAGTAGTATCAAATACAGGACTTGTAAGAACCCTCAAAAAAGGATCTTCAAAGATCACAGCTACCTTCATAAGCGGCGGCAAAAAGATCAAATACCGCTTCAAGGTAACAGTTAAATAAGCTAACATCTTCCTTTACACACAATACATTCACCAAAGCACATGACCGAAGCTGAAAGCGGGAGTGTGTAGAAAAAAGAAACAGCAGCCATTTTGATATGGTTGCTGTTTTTATTTGGATTGTTCAGTTAAAAACCACCTGCCTGGTATGCTCTTGCAATGACGTAAGACGGTTCATAAAATGCACTGCAATTATAATTATCTATTACTTCACAAATTTCATTATTATAAATACGAAGTATTCCTTCTACATAGTCTTCATCAGTACTCATAGTATCTACAATAAGTCTCTTATAAACACTTCCCATTTCCAATGGAGTCGGTATTATCTCTGCCAGTCCCCTATCAACATCTGTAATGTCAAAGTCCCCATCTTTAAGATCATAATCTCTTATCCAGTCATCCTCAACTTTCAAAGGATTTTCAGAATGCAATACATTAGCCACACTAAGTAAATGATATAATTCTTCCCGTCCAATGGTATTTACAACATATTTATTTCTCTGATGAATATGACGTGCAACTCTTTCAATCATATAGCATATAAAAAAAAGATCATCTATATCTATCTCTTCATCCGGAAAATATTTGTTTTTCATAAGATTTCACTCCCATTAAATTCAAGAGTTTTCAATGCCTCTTCTGTACAATAAACTATCTGATGTGTTGGATGATTAAATTTTACGATCTCCCAAAAAGCTTTTCTTGAGAATTTTCCTTCAATAAAATCTTCTACATAATTCCAAATCTGATCGTCTGCCATAGGTCCCTCAACAATATCATAATCGTGAAGAGTTCCCATTCTACATTCTGCAACAAAATCAAGCCATTCATCCGTCATATCAGAAAATATTTTAATGTTCAGCCTGTTATCAACTGAAAAATAATACTTGTTTAAGACTGATCTTCCTTTTCTTGTCATCGCCCATCGTTTAGCCTGCTTTTCAAGTCTGGTACAATAAAAGCCATATCCAAAATCTTTATAAAAACCATTTTGAACTATTCGCGGTTCCGAAACCTCCACATTACTGCCATGGTATACAATAATTTTCTCCATAATATTCCCCTGGTAAATCATTTAATATAATTCTGCTTAATCAAATATATTATATCATTTAGATGACTATGTTTGCAGATTTTCGAATAATTAATCATAGGGAAGACAAAAAGGGGGACTTTCCCAGCTGTATCAGCCAAAAAAGTCCCCCTCATTTTACACTGTAGGATCATGAGCATTTCGGTTTACCGAAAATACTTTTTTTAATTCAAGCGGAAATAAACCTTTTTCATCAAGTATGGGTCGGCAGCTTTCATTTGTCCATAATACGAAAACTATGGATAAATATTCGCTCCATTTCGGAACCTGCCGCCCCTCTTCAAAAGCTGCTATGCGCTTCGCGCCAATGCCGGTCGTTCTCTCTAGATCGTCATAAGAAATATCAAGCTCGGATCGGATCTTCGGCAGTTCCTTCACCATTTTCCCAATGAGTTCCTCTTTATTTAGATTTTCCAATTCCTGCATGCATTATCTCCATTAATATTTAAGAAAAATCAGATCCTTTAGTTCCTGATTCCCAGACGTTCCTGTAATGCGTTTGGATAAAGTCCGAGAGCATCTACTACGCTCTCCGTCTTGCTGTTATACTTAAAGAAAAACAGAAGTGATAAAAAGAGATCCCAGTCCATCACTGCTTCTCCGGCTTCGATCGCCTTATAATCATCTTCTGAAATTCCCATTACTGCGCCCATTTCATGAGAACTGATCCCAAGGATATTCCTTAAAGGTCTCAGATCATTCTCCATCTCCTTAATGAGCCAGCGTTCATCAAGACGCACCTGTACCTGAGCTTTAGAACTATTCTGTTTTTCGTAATAAGGATCCGAAATATAACGGATATCAGCCAATCCCTTATCATGAGTTTTCTTAACTCTTTGAAGCGTAAGCCCGGACAGACCATGCCCTTTGATCATACTTTCAAGATGATTTGCAAAGCTTCTCTGCTCTAGGAACTTCTCCTTGTCTCCGGTTAAGAAAACACATCCCTTGTGGTATAATTCCCTTACATAAGAATCCAGTTCCTGCGGATACTGAACGGTACGGATCGCAGATTTTCTCACGTCTGTAACTGCAAGTTTCGTCCTCTTTTTTCCGCCTTCCTTATTCTTAATGCGGTATAAAGTATGTTTTATATATATCTCCCTGCGCGGCAGATCAAAATCATCCCAGGAAAGTGCGCACAACTCCCCGGTTCCGATACCCGTAAAAAGCGTCAGCATAACTCCGAGCATTTCCGGATTCCTATTGTATTTCGCGCATGATACCAGCCTTCGTATCTCATCACTGTCCAATGGTTCGTAGGAATCTCTCTCTATCTTCACCATAGACCTCAATGACCGGTATGCCTCCTTATTCTTCCGTGCAAAGGATACCACACCCCCGACAATACTTCTCAAATTTTCAATTGTCGTACCGCCGATCGCATTTTCTCCATACTTATCCTTATCCGCAAGTCCTACAATAAAAGCATTGATCTCAATATCCGTTATACTGTTTATATCTCTGTCTCCGAATTCCGGGACAAAATATCGATATAAAAAATATTCATAGCGATCAGTCGTGGCTGCAGCCAGATGCTTCTGCCTGTCCTCCAGCCATTCCGTAACTGCATCAGAAAATCTAATAGTTTCGTCTGAAAACTCCTCCCTGAGTTTAGCCTTAACCTCAGCGAGTTTAGCCTCAACCTCATGCACTGTCCTACCATAAACAGATGCATATCTGGGCTTTCCGTTTTCATCCCGCGCTGCAATGTAACGACCCTCATAGCGGCCGTCCTTACGTAAATAAATATTTTTTCCTACTTTTGGCATAATAATTAATTCCCTTTAAATAAATTATTATTTATTGATTCTCTTTAGCTCAAACATAAAATTTGCAGGCCGTATGAACAATATTTAATCTTTCTGCATTTCTCATAAAATATAGTGTCTCAAGTGTCTCTCCCATGTACCCAATATAGCGGTCAGCCCGTTCACCTCCTTTTGGTTCTGATAATGCTTCTGTCCTTTCCAAAATAGGAAAGAGCCATTCACAATATCCTCTTAGTACAGATTTTTTTGCAAGGATCACATTATAATTGTATAAATATTGCTGTTCTAAAACTTTCGGAAAATACGACGCATATTCAGGCTCCAATTCTTTTAATGCTGTCAGCATTGCACTCCAATCCACTTCCTTAATATACCTTTTGTGGTGTTCATTAATATCAGGTTCATAAGGCATAGGATATGGAAGAATCACATCAACCTCATTATCTGCAAGTCTGAGCAGATCGTCATCTGATAATAAAAGCATTCTCCTGTACTGATTCATCCCAAAATATTGTCTGCTCTCATCATCTGCCGAAGCAATATTTGAAAGCTTATTCTTCCAAATCCAGTAAAGTCCTGTAAGCTCACAATAATTGGAATTTTTTGAAGAAATATTCTCTCCCTGATCATCAGTAAAATATGCTATTTTTTTATCTGCATTTGACCTTCCAACCTGTAATGGATAAATATAATCAGCCAATTCAGGTATATTTCTTAATGGAGTGTCCTTGTGAGATTTAGCCATATAAAGCCTGACAAAGGGCTTATGATAGCCAACCGGTAATGCAGATAAAGGAAGGAATCTATTTAACCTGATATGAAACATCTTCATAAGTTCATTCCAACGCTCGGAATCAAGGCGGCTGTAATGATGAAAGCCATAATTTTCCAACGCCTCCTCAATCTCAGGCTGGACGTTTTCCGGCGTGGCGATGATTATTTCAAGTTCGTCCTTCTCTTCTTTTGTCATTTCATCAGCAACATCCTTTATTTCTCGAACCGGAATACCTCCAAGCATAGGACAGTTATTACCCATTTTTGAGACAATAAAAAAAGACGTTGAACGTCTTGGATAAAGGGTAGTTATTGCTTTATATGCTCCAAGGGCATAGCCTTGGGCTCCGAAAATTGAAAGATTCATTGTAACGTCCTCAGCAATATATATTCCTAAATATGATTAACTAAGAAAATTTTTATTAGCATGTACAATATCGGCTTTAACGTGTTTCTGTATCATGGGGCGGATTCTGAAAAAAAGGGCGTATTGAGAATATTGTCAAATATTTAAAGCACGGTTTTACAGAGCACAGAGCATTCGAAGATATAGACAATTTTAACGAAGCATACATTACATAGCGTGAACGAACAGGATCCCATAAAGTTCATGAGGCAATAAAAAAGATACCGTCAGACCGTAATAGACATTTTCCGTAACTCCACTTCAATAGAAAATGCAACAACCGCATATTCAGGATCAACTATAAAGTATATGTAAGCTATACCTACAAATTCTCCCCACCCCCACTATTGCTAGTTTTCAACTTTTCCATATTTTACCTATTCTATAATCATATATGTTCTATCAGGCAAAACATCAGACTTTTCAATATGGCATTTGTTAAAGTCTGCCAGTTCTTTCAATGCTAATGTCTCGCCTTGATATTCATCTCTATTTAATTCATCAAAAGCAATTACACTTCCTTTTATACATGTTTTAAGCACATATTCCAATGCTACCTTTGTGGGTTCATATAATGCCATATCGAAATAAGCCAATGCCGTAATTCTTCCTGGGTGTTCTTCATAATACTTAGGAATTGTTTCTATTACATCACCCTTTACAAATTCAATTTTATTAGGATGATATATCGAATTCTCATTGGTATGATACTCAGCAATTTCTTCTATATAAGATTTGTAATCATCAGGTACCGCATATACGCCAGCAGAAATCACATCACTTGCAATATCATTTTCTCCTATATCATTTGCCGGATAACCCTCAAAAGTGTCAAATCCTATTATTCGTCGATTACTATTATATGGCTCATGAATAGCCCTCAAATTTTCAAATAGAATTGCATCCTGTCCCCATCATAATCCAAAAATAGAAATATCACCAGGAATTCCCACTATCCTTTTATATAATTCATCTCTATAAAGAAAAGTCGAAAGTACACTGCTACGAATATACAATCCAAGATTTGTTAGCAGTTGTTCATCTATCATCGGATGTCTTTGGTACAGATTAACCAATCTTTTACGCAAAAGTAAATGCCTGTCATCTGTTATTATTCCTTGGCTTCCGTCCCACCTCGACTCTCAAATTTATTATTATTCATTTCTATTTCCTCCTACAATATATTAGCTTTCCATTTACAGTTTACATTTGTTCTTCCGTCAAATCTTTCTTTTCGAGAAATTAATCTATCATTTAAATACTTTCCTCCATTCTCTGTATATATTCCAAAATCCAGTCACTTCTTTTTTTCTTGTATTTTTAAATTACGTAATTAACTTTCAAATCCAATGCACCAATTCTGCGCGTAATACCATTAACTACCATATTCTATACATGAACAAAATTATCATATTCGAATATTACAATGCCTCCAACTCTCTCATCAGCATCATACAAATACCCTCTTTCTTATACCGGTACACCATCTCACTCCTGTAAAAAACGACAGGACACATCTATAGTCTCACCCCATTCCTCTCCATAATGACATCCATAATCTCCTAAAGAATTAGATTATGGATCGACTTTACTATTCCATATAAGCATATAAGGTTGAGTAGACAAGGGAGATTATTCTCCCAAGCCCATCTCAGATCCGGACATGCGGCTTTCCCGCATCCGGCTCCTTACGGAATTACTTGACCCATCTATCTAAATGTATACATATGACGTTTTAGGTCTGACTACAGGATGAACTTTGTCCACCATGTCGTAAAAACCTTTCCAAGTATAGCTCTTCTTTTGGCTG
>JAIKZC010000516.1 GCA_024682575.1 Lachnospiraceae bacterium
CTGTGCAGGAGCCTCCTGATTATCAGCGCCAGTATTTCTTAACACCGTACCGCAATGAGGACATACATTAGCCTCATCCGGAATTTTATTTCCACAATTCACGCAAAACATACTAATTCTCCTATAGACTTATAGATATACCGTTGCAGTATAATATTACTATGTATTCATTATACTTCTGTGGAGAATAAAAAATCGTGACATAGTTCTTTTTCAATGAAAATTATGTCACGATTTTAATAGTTTTTATCTTTCGGTTAGCATATCTGCACCATCGCAAAATATAGGTTTTTTAGGTTATATCCTGTTACGTTGTTCGGCTTATATGTTTCCAACGAGGGACGCTCTCGCTGCAAGTGAAAAAGCGCAGCGGTCCTTGTTCCGCAAAGAACGTGGAACAAGGACCGGCGTTTTTTTGCGGCATTACGTACTGCTGCGTCGGAGCCCAAAGCGAGAGCGTTCCTCGTAGGAACTTTGAGGCAAACGGCGCAACAGGCGAAGTATAAAAAAAACTGTCTATGCCTTCTGGTAGTTAACTATGATGATTCCCAAAGAGATGAGGACGAGGGCACAGAGGCTGTATATCGAGAATGCTTCGCCGCCTTCGGATAAAAACAGAGCCGATAAAAGAACACCCATTATGGGATTTATAAAGCCGAGTGTTGAGACCTTGCTCACAGGATTGTATTTCAGGAGCACTCCCCAGAGAGTATAGGCTCCGGCGGAAATAAAGCCCATATATATGAGATTCATCCAGCATCCATTCGTATAAAAATGCAGATTGCCTCCCATAATCTTCCCTATGAGAAAAAGCCCTAATCCTCCCAGCATAAACTGATATCCACTTAAGATCACAGGATTTTCTTTTGCCGAGAATATCTTTATCGCGCATCCTGATGCTGCATAAAAAAGCGCTGCCAGCAGCATTGCCCCTTCACCTGCGAATGTTATAGGATCATTTGTCATAAAAGTTTTCATACTTCCGAAAAAGACAAGGATTCCTGCAAAACCAACAATTATGCCTGTTAATTTCTTAGTCGACATTTTTTCAAGCTTAAATAAAAATATAGCAAAAAGAGGTGCTATGAAGTTGCCCGATGCATTAATGATCGAACCCCTTACGCCTGATGTATTCGCCAATGACATAAAGAAAAAATAATATTGACCAATGGTCTGCAAAAGTGAAAGAACTGCGATATATTTCCAGGATTCCTTTTTAGGAACCAGAATTTTTCTTGTTATCAGCGAACCGAACAAAATTGTCATGACACCTGCCAGCATGAATCTGCTTCCTGCGAGAACAAGCCTTGATGCTGTATCTGATGCATCTATCCTGAATATATCATAAGCAATCTTTATCGCCGGTGAAGCGCTCCCCCAAAGTACGCAGCAAAAGATCGCTGTTATGACCACTATGTATGTTTTTGTCCATATTGATGCCTTTTTTTCCATAAAAAATCTCCCTTACTTTATACTAATAACAAACTTTATTAGTATAACACAGTAAGTGAGAAAGTGCTTTCAAGCTGTTATTTTATTTTTCACAGTAATTGTTTCTTTTCCCCCAAGTTCCTTGTATGTACGCATTATAAGAACTGCTGCTATCGCAAAGGTTAACAGATCTGATAAAGGCATAGAATAAAGAACTCCGTCAAGTCCGAGAAATACCGGAAGTAAAAGTGCAAAACCCACTCCAAAGACGATTTCTCTTATCATGGAAAGAGCTGTTGATTCCAAAGCTTTTCCCATAGCCTGCAGGAAAATAAAGCATGCTTTATTTACACATGCAAAAACTATCATAAATAAATAAGTCCTGAAAGCTTTCATGGCAAATTCTGTATAATATATACTCTCATTTGATGCACCAAATATATTTATCAGCTGCCCGGGCAGAAATTCAACTATAACAAAACCGACTGCCCCTACCAGGGCTTCATAAATCAAAAGCTTTGTAAAAAGTTCTTTTACTCTGCTTTTAAACCCTGCTCCAATATTATAGCCGACGATCGGGATCGAGCCGGCAGACATTCCCACCACTATAGATATGACTATCTGGAAAAATTTCATGACGATTCCAACAACTGCCATGGGAATCTGAGCATATTCTTCCTGCCCGAATACCGGATCCATTGCTCCATATTTCCTTATCATGTTATTTATCGCAGCCATAGCAGCAACTAATGATATCTGTGATAAAAAGCTGGTCATTCCAAGCTGCAGGATTCTTTTCATAGTATATTTTTCAATACTAAAATCATTTTTTTCGGGTTTTAATGATTTCATCCGGCATATATAAATTATCGCAAGAACAGCTGTTGCAAGCTGTCCTATAACGGTTGCCAATGCAGCTCCCATCATTCCCCATTTGAAAACAAAAATACATAGAGGATCCAGGATAATATTTACTACTGCACCCAAAAGTGTGGATATCATTGCAAAGCGTGGATTTCCATCTGCCCTGATAACAGGATTCATTGCCTGTCCAAACATATAAAACGGAATACCGATTGTTATAAAAAAGAAGTATTCCATTGAATATTTATAGGTTTCAGCATTCACGCTCCCACCAAACATGTTTACTATCCTGCTTCTGAATAACAGATAAATAACTGTTAAAATAAGGCTTGAAAGTACTACAGAACTTACTGCATTTCCTACGCTCTTTTTTGCCTCCGAAGTCTCTTCCTTTCCAAGCGAAAGACTGATATAGGCACATGCTCCATCTCCGATCATGACAGCTATCGCCAGCGCTATTACGGTCAATGGAAAGACCACAGTATTGGCAGCATTTCCATACGATCCAAGATATGACGCATTTGCAATAAATATCTGGTCCACGATATTATAAAGTGCGCCTACTAAAAGTGATATGATACAGGGAATAGAGTACATCTTCATGAGCTTTCCCACAGCTTCTGTTCCTAAAAATCTGCTTTCTTCCATTTTCACTCCTCTTAATTATTTAAAAAAATAGCGAGTAACTAAACAACCGGACTTACGCTGTTTAGCTACTCGCTGTATTTTGTATTATAAACCAAATAAAATTTTTATGTAAGTGATTTTTGAATAAATTATTCCATCACAAACATGCCTGTTAGTTTAGGAACATTAAAGCGGTTTATGAAAAGATCACATTTGCAAAGGAAAAGATAAAATGCGTGTCTGCCCTCACCGGCAAATGCTTCATAATTGCCCTGTCCCTTTGAAAGTATTATATCTGCATCATCAACTGCATTTTTCGCCTCTTCTGAAAGCATTGAATATACAGTTCCCGGAACTTTCACTCCGCTGCTTATAAGTTTTGCATTCTCTCCCAGGCCGACATATTCAGCATCCTCCAACGTTGCATCATTCAGGACATCTCCGCCTCGTAAGATCACCTTGATCTCGAGCTTCGGATATTTCTTATGAAGCTCCTCCAACATAAGTTTATCAAGAACAACTTCACCGCAATTATCTGTCAGAAGAAGAAAATTCTTTGCCTTTGAGCACTCTTTACAGAAGCCCTCATATACTTTCTTTTCATCATCTCTCATTTCCGTATCTGAAAAAAGTCCCAGAAAAATATCTGTGTCAACTGTATTCATGGCACCAAAATCAATATAATTTCCTATGCGCGACATGACTAATGCTGTTGCAAGAGGATCATTACTTTCGGAGATCCTTTTTCTCAGATCTTTTTCCATGGATAATACAAGATCATTATAGCTTCTTTTAATATCTGTATAATCTTCTGCTTCACCAAAATATTTTTCACGTATCTTATCAAATTTATATACTATTTCAGGGCTTGATATTTTTTCAGGCCTGTTATCAAGTATCGTCTTGATTTCTGCTAAATATTCAGGATCGTCATATTTTGCAAGCTGTTTATCATAAATACATTTTGCACAACTCTCGTTTAAATTCAATTGATCATTCCTCTCATATATTATATAAAAAATCAGCAGATTAAGACTCGCGAGAATACTCAATCTGCCGATCCAACTATTATTTACACATTTCTGCAACGATCATATTGATCGCCTTGCCATCTGCCTTGCCTTTTAATGCAGGCATAACTGCCTTCATGATCGCACCTTTATTTTTACCGGCGATAACATCTGCAAAATTATCTGATAAGAATTTGCGGATCTCATCCTCACTCATCATGGAAGGGGCATACTCTTTAATTACATTATATCTGAAACTGTATTCCTCTTTTAAGTCAGTTCTTTCTTCAGGGCAGGTATCCAGCTGCTCTTTTGCTGTTTTCATTGACTTGATGATAACCTGGTCAACAAGCTCATCACTTATATTGTCTCTGGTTCCTGCATCGATCGCAGCCTTCTTTACATCGGAAACAAGTGAAGAAATCGCATCCTTCCTTGCCTTATCTCTTGCCTTCATTGCTGCGACCATATCCTTTTGTAATTTCTCAAACTGCATTTTTATTACCTTCTTTCGTTTCTTTTACATATAGTATTATATAAAAAATCAGCAGCTTTGCAAATTACACGACATTTTTTATAAAATTTATTAACTAAACTTCATATTCTTCTTATCAGCATGCTGCCATTCGCCCGAATAATTTCCTGCATTTTTTATAATCCGAATAATTGATAATCTGTTTTTCCGATGCAGGTCAAAATAAGCTCTGATGCCATGATTCCCGTACTATTCCTTACATCCAGAAGAGGATTAGTCTCAACCATATCAATAGACAGCAGCCTGTTGGTATCACAAAGCATTTCACATATGGTAAAACCTTCCCTGGACGTAAGTCCGTTAAGAACAGGCGTACCAACTCCGGGAGCATACACAGGATCAAGTCCGTCCATATCAAAACTTAAATGGATTCCCCGGGTTCCCTCAGACACGATATCGATCGCATCCATCAATATCTTTCTGATGCCGAAATTATGAACATCACTGATGGCAAAGACATTGACGCCCCTGTCCTTTAGCTTCTTTTGTTCCAATGGATCCAGATCCCTTGCACCGATTATGGCAACTTTATGGGGATCAACTCTGGCCTTTGTAAAGTTTACTATGGAATCGGGACCGCATCCGCACACAGCCGAAAGAGGCATTCCATGGATATTTCCTGTAGGAGTTATAGTATCATCATTAAAGTCACCATGAGCATCTACCCATATTACTCCAATGTCTCCGAAATATTCGGCTGTAGCAGAAACAGAGCCTGCAGCGATGCTGTGATCACCTCCGAGAACAATAGGAAATGAGTCCTCCTTATGCATCTGCAAAAGCATTTTAAATAGTTTTTCATTTGACTCATTTATCTCTTTTTCATACCGTCTGGAGGGATCTCCTTCTGAAGTGACGACGGCGGTAGTAATATCTCCGTAATCTTTCACAGAATAACCTATATCTTTTATCCGCCGGATCAGTCCGGAATGCCTGATAGCCAAAGGACCCATATCTACGCCTGTGCGAGAAGCGCCAAGATCCATCTGTGAACCTATGATCGCGATATTTTTCTTTTTCATAAGTATTCTAATCCTTTCAACAGCCTGTTATTTTAATCCAGATGATCGGACAAAGTTTTTAACAAAAACGGAAAAGCTTCCGTATTCAAGAACATATCATAATGGTCATATTTATCTATAGTAACTAATGTAAAGTCTGAAGCAAGTGAGGAAAAAAGACTTATATTCTTCAGTCTGTCTGACTCTACTACGTCTGCAGAGGCGCTGACAAACACAGTTTTTCCATCATATTTTGGCAATCCAGTGCAGGTTTTATTAAATTCCTCCACTAAACTGAATTTTTCTAATATATATTCTACGAAAGTCTCATTAATTTCCAACTTAAACCTTTCAGCTACTGACTGTAAGATTTCTTCGAAACTTTTTCCGCCTTCCACGTAAGATTTATCATATACATCGATAATGTATGAGTCGATCACATAGGCTAACGGTCGTTCATTTTTCTTTTGATGCCATCTTGCCGCAAGATCATATGCCACCTGTCCTGACCAGGAAAATCCCCAAAAAACATCAATATGTTTACATTCTTTCGGCAGGTTCTCCTCCAGGATCAGTAAATATGTATCTAACAGATCATTGTAATTTAACTCAGAGTCTTTGAACAGAATCTTGTAATGGTCAAATATATCTTCTATCACAAAGATATTAAATTTTTCGTTTATAATATCGAGCAACGTATTCATGGCTATTCCAAATGAGATTCCGTAAACAAAGATCAGCATAGGCTTTTCAGGGTCATAAGCATCATAATTATAAAACACCCTTTTGTTTCCGCTGACAAGATCACGTATATTTTTATAACGCATAAGATCAGAAACACGATACTTTTTCATCAGTCCCAGATCATTGATCCTAGAAATTATGATCATTGCTTTTAAGGAATTTATACCCAGTGAAAACAGGTCATCAGTTACTCCGAATTCAATACCGGGCAAAGCGTCACGCGCTATCTTAAGCGCATCCCTTTCTATGGTGTTTACAGGCGGCTCGTTTAGGAGTTTCTGCTTAAATAAAGGTTCAGGAAGCATTTTACGGTCTATCTTGCCGTTAGGAGTCATAGGCATGCTATCAAGCTTCATATATACAGAGGGCATCATGAAATCTGCAAGTGTCTCTGACAGATAGTTTTTAAGTCCTGCCTCATAACGCTCTAAGCCGGTATCATCTGCAGCGCCTTCATTATCTGTGGTGTAATAAAGGACTAACATTTCTTTTTTTACCTGAGCGCATACAAGCTTTATGCCATCATATCCGGCTGCCCTGCTCTCGATCTCCCCAAGCTCTATCCTGAACCCCCTGAGCTTTACCTGGAAGTCTATCCTGCCAAGGTATTCCATCTCTCCGTCTTCATTATAACGGGCAAGGTCTCCCGTACGGTACATCTTCTGCCCTTCTATATAAGGACAGTCTACAAAAACCTCGGCTGTCTTTTCGGGCAGCTTCCAGTAGCCCTCACCGATCTGGGGTCCGCAAAGGCAGAGTTCTCCCGACATTCCCTCAGGCATGAGATTCCCATATTTGTCTGTTATAAATCCGTAGCAGTTATACAAGGGCCTTCCGATTGGGATGTTATCATATTCCCTGTCTTTATCTACCTCAAAATAAGTTGCATCATCCGTAAATTCCGTGGGACCGTAGGTATTATAGATCTTTCCTGTAACCTTGGGCTTGGTCACCATCTTTTCCCCGCCAAGGTTAATATACTTAAGATCCAGTTCTTCTTCAGCTCCAAGGAGCTGCCCGATCTGAGTTGAATAATTTCCGCCTTCGATCCTGTTCTTCTTAAGGAATTTCCTAAGCAGGTCAAGATCCTTTCTCTCCTCCTCGGGCACGATAAAGATCTCGCCTCCGGATATGAGCACGGGATAGAGATCCTCCACTGAAGCATCAAAGGCAAAGTTTACATGACAGGATATCCTGACACCTGCATGATGACCGAATTTATCCGAGATAAAATATGCAAAGTTCATAAGCGCCCCTTGGGAGATCATGGTACCCTTGGGATTCCCGGTTGAGCCGGAGGTATATATCATATATGCGATATGCCTTGGGGTAGCCTTGATCTTAAGCTTTTCGGGAACTTCTTTTATCTCTTCAAGACCGGCTCTTACATCATCTTCGCTAAAGATGTATTTCGCTTCACTGTTTTCACGTATATAAGCTATCCTGTCTGCGGGGTAATCCGCATCCACAGGAACATAGGATGCTCCTATCTTATGAAGCGCGGTTATCGCCATAAGATATTCCTTGTATCTTCCCATCCTGAGGATGACAAAATCCCATTCTTTTATTCCTTTTTTCGTAAAGTAAACGGAGAGTCTGTCCGATCCCTCATACAGTTCCTTATAGGTATAGCTTCCCCTACTGTCGGTTACAGCATTTTTATCGCCGTAGAGGGTAACATTCTTCTTCAAAAGATCAAGCCATATTTCGTTCCTGTCATAATCATATTTCTCACCCGCACTGAGCTCTATGAGCTCTTTCTTTTCCTCTTCTGAAACAAGGCTCACTTCACTTAATTTTTCAGCACTTGTCATAGTCAGAGCTACATTTTTAAATGCATGGGTAAACCTTATCATATCAGTATGTGAATATCTGTTTCCATCGTATTCGGTTTCTATAAAGTATCTGCCATTCCTGTCCTCTATAGTCACTGAGATTGGAAATTGTGCTGTATCAAGGCTCAGCTGGCCCACCTTCTCACCAGACCAATCCATACCGCCATGAAAATCAAACATTATCTCGCCCTTTACTCCAAACTTTTCAACCATGCTTGTGTAAGGATAGAAATTGTTTGAAATGGTGTTATTAAGCTGCCTGCGCATTTCATCTGCATATTTGGCTATATCCTGCTCTTTGAGCGCTGTATATACTACGGGCAGAGTCTTTACAAACATACCTACACTTGAAGAAAGCCTCGGATCAACCTCTCTTCCGTTCGAGACCGTAAGATACATGGGTTTTTCTTCCCGGGTAATACGACTTAAAGTCTCGGCAAAAGCTGCATTCAGGAAACTGAAAGGCGTCACCTTGTTTATCTCACAGAAACGATCTATCTTACTCATGTCGATCGCCTCTTCGATCATTTTATAATCCACTCCGTCCGGATCATCCGAATCAGGATAAACAGCTACACTGCAGTCCGACAAAAGCTCTGAAAAGTACCCCTCAGCCTTTATATATTCTTCACTGCCTGCCAGTTTTTTTTCATAAAGGGCAAAATCATAGGCTGTTATTTCTTCTTCTACTGCATTTCTTCCATCGTAAAAGGCCTCAATACTCTCAAGCATCACAGTTGAAGAGAGTCCGTCAAAAACTATATGATGTACATCCAGAAAGAGATAGGTTTTTTCTTTATAAACATATATTTCCGCCCGGTACAATCTGTCCTTTAATAGATCAAAGGGCTTTACCCTGCTCTGGAAGAAACCTGTGTCAGGCGGGAAATCCAGGATCTCTACCGTAACAACGGGATCCGCATCATAGTTTTCCGTCTGTATGACATCACCGTTTCTTTTTACAAAGCCAGTCTTTAAAACCCCATGAATATTTATTGCTTTCCTGACAGCCTCTGCAAGCTTGTGCGCATCCTTCCCCGTATATGTATAATATTCCGGTATGTTATACTGTACTGTTCCCGGATTCATCTCCCAGGCAATATACAGTCCTCTTTGATTTTCTGTGATGGGATAACACTTTTTTTCGGAATCGTGTATGATAACAACTCCGTCTTCATTTTCAATAAGCTTTGCAATACTTCGAATATCCGGTTCCTTTAAGATGTCAAATGTCTTTACTGATTTATTAAGCTTCTCCTTTATAAGCGCTGTAACCTTCATGGCTCCTATCGATGAAAGACCGAGGCTTACAAGATTGCCGGTAACCCCGAAATCTTTGAAATCAAGTACTTCCGATACGATATCAAACAAAGCTTTTTCCGTTTCGGTCTCAGGCTCAATTATCTCTCTTTCTGCCAATGAAGGCTCGGGAAGCTTTTTCCTGTCTATCTTGCCGTTAGGGGTCATAGGCATGTTATCAAGCTTCATATATACAGAGGGCATCATGAAATCTGCAAGAGTCTCTGACAGGAAGCTTTTAAGTCCTTCCTCATAACGCTCTAAGCCGGCATCATCTGCAGCCCCTTCATGTGCTGTGGTGTAATAAAGGACCAGCATTTCTTTTTTTACCTGGGCGCATACAAGCTTTATGCCATCATAGCCTGCTGCCCTGTTCTCGATCTCGCCAAGCTCTATCCTGAATCCCCTGAGTTTCACCTGGAAGTCTATCCTGCCAAGGTATTCCATCTCACCTTCTTCATTATAACGGGCAAGGTCTCCCGTACGATACATCTTCTGCCCTTCTATATAGGGACACTCAACAAAAACCTCAGCCGTCTTTTCAGGCAGTTTCCAGTAGCCCTCAGCGATCTGGGGGCCGCAAAGGCAGAGTTCTCCCGGCATTCCCTCAGGCATGAGATTCCCGTATCTGTCTGTTATAAATCCGTAGCAGTTATA
>JAIKZC010000023.1 GCA_024682575.1 Lachnospiraceae bacterium
TGCCGAATACCACCCTGCAGGTACAGGAAGCGCTATTCTTGTTGATGATGATCTGGCAATATTCCATGTCGATAACCAATACAGAAAACTTCCGGCAGAGGAAAGAAAAAAGTTACGGATAAAGAAAGTAAAGCCTCTGATGGAGGACTTATTTGCGTGGCGATGAATCCGGCAAAACCGGATTCTGATTCATTGAATCGTACAGATTTCAGTCTGTCCGTCAGAGGAAACGATCAAGGAATTTCCCTCATCAACCACCGTCAGCAAATATACTTCATTTTCGTTATCTACACTATAGGCGGCATAAGAGCTTATTCCAAGTCTTTCTATTTTAAGGCCTCTCTTTTTCGGATTACTTCCGCCAAGGCTTCCTGAGTAATAGAATTTTGCGGTTCCGCTATAGGCATCATCCATATAGATTTCAAAAGTCCAAAGATCTCCAATATAATCCTGATTATAAGGCTCATATTGCAGCTCATATCTCGATGCATAAGAATCCCAGGCTCCATATTCATCTGCCCAATATCCATCAGGAGCATAATTATTGTAAACAAGACAACCATCAGGTCCTACATAGAAATACTGACCCTCATCCTCTGCCCAGGTATTACTTACCTGTTTTCCATTTTTATCATAATAAATATATTCTCCTGACTGAAGCTGTTCCCATTCTCCGCCGCTTATTGCGGTTCTGGATGGTTTTCCTGTTCTGGTATCCTTTATATCTGTATCTTCAACGATTCCTATGATGTCATCACCATTGCTGCCATAATCTTCGTCATCATCATTATCATCATCGTCATCATAGTCATCATCATCGTCTTCGTCATCATCATCGTCTTCGTCATCATCATAGTCATCATCATCATTATCATCTTTATCAAACTTATCTTCATCTGAAGATTCTGACTGCTCCGTTGACGAGACTTCAGTCGAAAACTCCTCCGTGGGATCACTGCCCTTGCCTTTACCCTTCTTTATAAAGAAAAACGCTCCCGCAACTATTCCAACGATCAAAAGAAATACCACAGCTATTATAATTATGATCATTATAGGAGAACCGCTTTTCTGCGGAGGCTGATTATAAGGCTGTCCATATTGTCCACCATATCCCGGTCCTCCTTGCTGAGGCGGAATCTGTGATCCACCCTGCCCCATATACTGTTCCTGCTGAAACTGAGGCGGGGGCTGCATCCCATTCTGTGCCATATACTGTCCCTGCTGAGGCGGAGGCGCCTGTCCCATTGACTGATTCATAGCCGGTTCATCCGGGATATCAATATTCTCATCAATATCAAATCTAACCCCACAGTTCGTACAGAATTTAGAACCATCCGCTATCCGTGCTCCACATTCATCGCAAAACATATCTCTCCCCCCCTTTGTTTTAGTCATCTTAAACACTTTTAAATGTAAAAGTAACTCCTATTGCTTTAAGCGCATAAATCTCCATACATATTCTACCATACAAAATCGACAAAAAATCGTGACAACAATAGTTTTCAATGAAAAATTCGTCACGTTCAAATACACCCGGCAAATCCGGATTCTTTCTTATTGCGCCGGGCCTCTTCCCTTGAAATTATCTCTCATAAGGGCAAAGTTGTATTCTTCTCCGGAATTAAAAGTAAAAGATCCTATCGCATATTGTCCGACCCCATTGTCCTGATCGAGTTCATAAAAACAGTCAATATCAACTATTCCAATATCCGAACCAAGTCTGATCCCATCTCCTTTTTGCCAGCTTCCGCTGACTGTTTCAGATTTTTCGGAACTTTCATCTATTGAAGAATTGTCCCCGTTACTCGCATCATAAGGCGGAAAATACCATCCCCAGACAAGAGTAAGATTCATGTCATCCCCATCGGTATCAATGTCAACATGCATATATCTTTCTTCTTCGGTAAGTCCTTTCTCATCCAAAGCACACATATAACACTTCCAGCCGCCATTAAGCCTTTCTGCCTCATCAGCTCTTATTTTTCTGCTGTCTTCTATCTGCGGAGTTTCATACCCGTCCTCCGGATGCAGCCATCCATAGAACCAGTCGAATTCGGTAGCATAAGCTGGCTCGGTTGTTGATATTCCTTTCAGATCTTCATCGAGTTCTCCCTTGAACAGACTGTCACCGGATTTCTTTCCGGGACCGCCGCTCTTTTCGGAGTCTTCCTTATCTTCCTTATCTTTTTTTTCCTTTTTTTCTTTTTTCGATTCCCTGATTTCTTCCTCTTCCTCCGTCTCATATTCAGTCTCGGAATAATCTTCACTTTCTTCAGAACTGTCCACAAAGCTCTCCTCAGTTCCCCAAATCATAGCTTTAAGTCTTTTCATTAAGGGCACCTTACTGCCGCTGCATCCCGTAAGCATAAGCGAAGCTATGCATGCTGTAATTATTATTCTTCCAATAGCTGATTTCATAAAACTCCCCCCTTATTAATCTACTGTTTTCGCATATCTGCTGAGTCCATACTTGGTACCCAGCCAGTAACAGTACTCATTTTCTATTATGCACTTAACCTCATCATCAGAAAGCCCCTTATCCATTGTAAGAATGGTTCCTTCAAGAGGAAGACTATTCAAACTGTCTGGGCTGTCCAATATTATCAGCCCTTCCGTTTCACTCGTAACCCAGAGTCGCCCTGATGAATCAAGAAAAAGTGTCCTCACCTTCATCCCTGCAAGTCCGTCTTTCTGATCCCAGGTATTAGTTATCTTCCACTCATTGTTTTTCTTCTCTGCTATACAGAGTCCTCCATATATCATCTGACCTGTTCCTATGAGAACTTTCTCCTCTGATAAAGGAAGAATCGCATTAATATAACGATGAGGCAGACCATCATCTATTGTTATATAGTCAAAGCCCTTTTCGCTTCGTATTGCTATTCCACCACCCTTAGTGCCTAAATATGAGCCGAACCATATTTCATCACCGACCTTTTCTATCACCTCAACTACATCTTCCATAAGACCGGATTTCTTATCGAGAATCTCGTCAACTTCCCATTTCCCATCAACTTTACTTAGATGCGCAGCACCTTCCTGGGATCCTGCCCAAACACTTTCACCATCCGTGTAAATTGTATTTACTCTGCCTTTCGGAATATCAGGTGCCTCAAACCTCTGAACTTCTTCGAAAGCTGAGTTAAATGCCGAGAGTCCGGCATCATGCCCAAGCCATATGATTCCGTCATCTGTCTTTGCAATCTGCGCGGAAAATATCATTTTGATGTCAGCATCAAGCTTTTTTTCAATTTCTCCGCTATCTCTGTTTAAGAGATAAATTCCATCTGAGGTTCCTGTCCATAAATATTCTCCATCATCATAAAGCGCAGATATCTCAATTCCGGGCATAAACGTCTGAATATTTTCATCTTTTTCCACTCTTTTCTGTCCGAATGTATTGTATGCTACACCACCTACACAAAGAAGAACAAAAAATATTGAAAGTGCAATAATCTGTCTTTTATTCAACGAATTTCCCCTCCTCCATATGATAGTGTGTATTGCAGAAAAGATCTGCTTCTTCACTGCTGTGAGTCACAAGAATTACAGAACATCTTCCTTCAGTAAGCTCTTTCGTTTTTAACACAGTCTTTTCCCTCCAGACTTTATCAAGATTGGAAAATGGCTCATCCAAAAGAAGTATCTCTCTTCCGGCTGCAAGCGCCCTTGCTATAGCGGCTCTTTTTGCCTGTCCTCCGGAAATCTGTGTCGGATATCTCGACAAAAGATTTTCTATGCCGAATGCCTCCGAAAGCTCTTCCGCCTGTATGTCCCTGACCTTCTTTTCGTTAAATGGCGAAGCAAAGAGAATGTTCTCTTTAACCGTCATATGATTCCAAAGTGTCGCATCCTGAAACACCATGGACATCCCCCTCTTATGCGGTACCAAAGGAAGTTCTTTCCCGTTCTTTAATATCTGTCCCGAATCAGCCTCCGTCAAGCCGGCTATTATCATAAGAAGCGTGGACTTTCCACAACCACTCTCTCCGCGGATTGAAACACACTCTTTCTCTCCAAGACAAAGCGACACATCATCCAGTGCCGTGAAGCCTCTGTATTCTTTTTTTATGTTTTTAACTTCCAGCACTTTTTCACAACCCCTTTTCTGCCTACAATGACCAGATAAAGAATTATCATAAGAGCAAGACAAACTATCATCTGAATTAAGCAAAACACAGCAACCGTCTCTGACGAGCCATAGTGAAGATAGTTGTATATCTTCACCGAAAGCGGTTCTTTTCCGGCAACCATAAGCATCAATGCTGTACCGACATCCCCCAGCGTAAGCAGAAATACTACCACCGAAGAAACAAATATTCCGGGAAGCATCATCGGAAGCTTAACCCCGAAGAATCCTTTTATACTTTGGGTCTGAAGCAAAATCGCTGCCCGTATCTTTTCCCGATCCATTCTTAGATAAGCACCATATTGAATGATCATTGCAAAAGGCATGTATCTTACCGCCATACCAACAGCCGGAAACAGCATACTTCTTCTAAACGGGTATAAAAAGCTGTCGCTGAAAACCCTTAATACTCCTATACCAGTTAAAACTCCGGGAATTGTAAGGGGAGTCAATGACAATGCCATAAGAATCGTTTTTCCTGCTTTTTTTTCTTCAGAAAGCGTCAACGCCATTGAAGCGGAAGGAATCAGAAGAATAAACACAGCCAGCAGCCCGCAAATGCAGGAATTCAATAACTCCTCCCATACAGGAACGTATTCTGAAGAGAATTCAGTTAGATAAGGAAACATTGATACCAATGGGAGAATAATCTGCAATAACGCAAATCCCACGCATATATTCCCAACAGCAATAAGCTTTTTGGAATATTGCGGTTTTAAATCCGTATTATCTTTCATAGGTCTGGAAATATTTCCGAAGCCTATAACGGAAAAAAGAATAGCAGCTGAAGAGATTAATATGAGTGGAAGCGCCAGTCTGAATGAATGGGTGCTCTGCCCTGCTGCTGAATAATCTGAGAATATTTCCATGGCATAGACATTTACCTGGAAAAGCGATGGAATTGCGTAATCTGTTATTGATAACACAAAAATAACTGCACCCATTCCTAAGCTGAATGGCAGGATCTTAGGAAGGGCAACTCTGAAAAATGCCTTGTCCGCGTCTACAAATAATAATGCCGCCTTCCATTCGGCACTTTCTGCCTGTTCCAGACCTATCATGGCCGCTGCCAGAGCAAAAGGCAGGAATGCAAGGCTTTCCACTATCACGCAAGGAAACATACCTATCAATCTTGTCCTTAAGACAACAGGGTAAAATTTACCTATGAATCGTATCAGATTCATATATGAAAGTGCGTATATATAAGACGGCATTGCAGCCATTAGAAGAAAAAGCCAGCTTACAACAGGCATTTTCTTAAATGCCATATCAAGCCTCAACGCGGCAAAAACAGATATGATCACACATACAGCCGCTGTAAGCGCAGCAATAAGCAGAGAGTTAACCAGCAGCCCCATGCGCCGTTGATTAAGGGAGATTCCAAAATCCCTTCCACCGGTTGCCATTAAATATACAGCAGGAAACAAGGTCAGAAAAATATAGATTATAAAAGATGCTCTCCTTTTTAACACTCTCTGCCCCCCTTGAAGCCTGTCCGATAATAATTCAGTGTTCATTGTCATTAAGCTTGTTGAAAATATATTTTTGCCGCGTAAATCGTTCTCAAAACGCGGTCAAAAATTTATTTCAACGCTTAACCTAATAACATTGAGTCAGCGCTCAAAACACATGCTGATAATCAATTAGTTGCAAAAAGTTCCTGCATATCATTGCTCGAAGTCTCAAGCATATCATATACATCGACAAGATTAACGCTCATTCCCTTAACGCTGATACCTTCAACATCTGCATCCGGTCTGATGGAAAGGTCAAAGAAACCCTTCTCTATCAGCTCTTTTTCCATATCAAGAGAAATTATATAATCTATGAATATTTTTGCATTTTCTTCATTTGGCGCATCTTTTATAAGTGCTGCCGTATTCGGAGTGATGAGGTTTCCAATGCCGCCGTCTTCCTGATCCGTGAAGCACATGGTCACAGGTGCTCCGTCTTCAATAGCTTCTTTGGCATCATCTGTATCTGTATAGCCAATCTTTACCTGACCTGCCGCTGCCATGTCCTTGGTGACTGAATTACCATCAACAATTTGAACACCCTTATCCTTTAAGCTCTGGAAGAATTCTTTTCCCTTTTCCTCACCCAATGCTGCGTAAATTGCTGCGGCCTGTGTTCGCGTGGTTCCGAACATCGGATAAGCTACAGCTATGTCCTTACCGTCATATTTATCACTTACAAGGTCATAAATCGATGTGGGATAGTCAGCCTCTTCAACAAGATCTGTATTAACAAGGAGCGTCCTTGCCCTTCCTCCAAAAGCCGTCCAATAGCCGTCCTTATCCTTATATGCTTCAGGAATATCCTCTGCCACCGGTGAAACATAAGGTGCCAGAGCCCCCTGTCTCTGCAGCTCTATTGTCTGGGCAAATTCATTATTCCAGAATACATCGCATACAGGATGTTCCATTTCCGAAATGATCTTATTGGTAAGTCCGGTGGTCTTGTTTGCCTCAAGGTCATATACCGCATTTACCTTTATACCTGTCTTCTCTTCAAATTCCTTGAATACTTCCTCTGAAAAGACCTGATCTACAGCAGTATAAACCGTAACCTCTCCACTTCCACTTACCGCTGTGCCCTCTGAAGCCTCAGATGCGGTTTCCGAAGTCTCTTCAGTGCTTTCTGATACTATCTCTGATGCCGGCTGCTCAGACGGTGCCTCCTCCGTTGCATTATCCTGTGCTGCCGGATATGTGTCTGCCGGCTGTGAACCGCATCCTGTAAGCATCACAAACGCAAGCCCCACTGCTGCGAATTCCCTGACAATTCTTCCCTTCATAGTACTAAACCTCCTCTGTTTAAGTGTTTTTTATTTGCCTTAAAGTGGATGACGCAGCCCCTATCTTTTTCTGCGTCAGGTTATCCCACTGAAAGTCCCTGAACACAATCCTGTCCGATGCCTTTTTTCCGGCTTTTTTTATTGCAGTATTAAATATTTTTTTCCACAGATCAGTGCTTGAAATTTCTTTTGCCAAACCCCAAGATGTATTCTCTTCATATACTTTTTCGCCGTTTTTCAGATTTTCGCATTTTCTGCTGATAGTTTCGTATATTTTTTTGCTTCCCTCGCCTAAGCTTTCCAGTTCTTTCAGGCGCTTCTGACCCGGTTTTTTAAATGCATACGGCCATCTCAGCCCGGCAGGTGCATGTCCCATCACCTGCCCTTTCTTATCGATATGATAGTCCGAAGTCAGGATTTCTATTCTTGATGACTTACCTGCCTGTTCTATAAGCATCTGCTTCATCACAGGAACTATAGCTTTTTCAGCCTCATTAAAGAGCTCCCTTTTGTCTTTCTCAGAATTATGATATCTGCTTCCCTCCGGGAGAAAAATAAGATCAACTTCCTTCTTCGACGGATAAACAATCGCTATCTCTCCGCTTTCTTCCATGCTGACAAAGCATCTCCATGAGCCGGCTTCAGATCTTTTATCGAAATTATCAGCCACCCTTAGGAGCCTTTCATAATTAAAATGCTTCTTAGAATCAGCAGGCCTGTGCCAGCGGCAGTTCAGATCTTTTACGCTCTCTACTGCTTTTCTTAAAGTATTAAATCCCTGCACGGAAGTCTCCTCCTCTCTTATTTCTTTTTAGGTACATTCATCCAAGTATCAGCATCTTTACCTATGTACTCAGGCTTTTTATCATTTCCGAGATCCTTCCAGTCATCATAGAGATCCTCAATATCCTTGCGTCTGTTCATCCAGTCACCAAATTCTTGTTTCTTATCACCTTCCGATTTAGGTTTTTCTTCAGGCTTTGAATCTTCATAAGGTCTGGTGTTTTCATCCTGTGTCAGTTCATCATCTGAATTGAATTCTTCTTCCGTCTCAATCTCTTCATCCGACTCCGGTTCTTCCTGTTCATGCGTAGGCTCTTCATCAGGCTGCACTTCTTCCTGTTCCCGACTACTTCCTTCACCAGGATTTACTTCTTCATGCTCCTGAGGATTTCCCTCATCAGGATTTACTTCTTCATGCTCCTGAGGATTTCCTTCATCAGGATTTACTTCCTCCCGATCATGAGTAACAGGCTCCTCATCAGGCTGCACTTCTTCCTGCTCCTGAGGGTTTCCTTCATCAGGATTTACTTCTTCCTGATTTACGTTTTCACCCGGATCAGTTTCTTCGATATTTCTGTCGTCATAGTTATCATTATCGATATTTCCGTCAGAATTATCGCCGTTGCCATTATCCGTGTTCCGTCCACTGCTTCTCTCGAAATCCTCATCAACCACAGTTCGTCCATCGTTTGCAGTTCTTAAGTCATCCTTTATCTGATTCTCGTTGTTTGAAATCTTTTCATACTGTTCTCTTAATTCGCTCTCAGTATATAGTTTCTCTCCGCGCTCATTGGAACCGATAACATTTCCTGAATAAAGCTTCTCACCATTCTCATTTGTCCCCTGTGGTGTATACTTCTTGACTTCACCATCAATTACAGGATCAGGTACCTCTATCGAGCCATCTTCATTTTCTTTGATATCCTTATCAAATTC
>JAIKZC010000051.1 GCA_024682575.1 Lachnospiraceae bacterium
TTCTGCAATGATAGTAAAGACAGATGATGGTCTTGTCTGGGCAGGACACGATAAGGGTGTAAGTGCATTTGACAGCTCTTTTAATGAAGAGATCAGGCTTGAGGCTCCGGAAATTCCAGCCGGAAGAGTCAATACTCTTTATGTTGATGAAAACGGGCTTTGGGCAGGTTCACAGGAAGGAGCGGCTCACTTAAGCCGGAAAAACGGAAAATGGGAAGTTGACCAGGTTCTTACGAAGGATAACGGTCTTTCAGAGAAAGTTGTTGAAGTGATAGAAAAAGTTGGCGATGACTACTGGTTTGGATCGTATATGGCAGAGAAGGATGGCGGTGTCAGCATTAGGGAAAAGGACGGCTGGGAGTATATATCGATCAAGGACGGAATCCCTCATCGTTTCATAAATGCGATATTGCCGCTTTCGTCTGACAAGGTATTGATAGGCAGCGGACAGATGATATATGGCGGTCTTTCAATGGCTGTAAAAAAGGACGGGAAATGGAAGATCAGTGAAAACTGGGATCAGAAGGATGGACTTCCCGGAATGAAGGTCAGAGCTCTTTTCCTTGACTCAGAAGGACGACTCTGGATAACGACGGAAACAGACGGCCTTATGATAATGGATAGCCCGGAAAAGCTTTCGGAAAGACCGCTTAGCGGGAATTGTATCCGCAAGGAAAATGGTCTTTCCGATGATGAAATAAAATGTATCGTTGAAACTGAAAACTGTTTCTGGCTCGGAAGTAAATACGGCCTCAACAGGTATGATAAGACTATAGATTACGCATATAGGAGCGAAAGGCTTTACACATAAGTGGGTGCGAGAATACCATGCAGATATCCGGGTTTGAGATATGACTTACGTGTATGGTATTACGGCATATCCAGATTTTCATGTTTTTGAAAGGGATAGCAGGGTATTCCTTAAAAATGACACCAGGATCGTTTTTACCCGGGAATGTTTTCGAGAAATAAACCAGCGGCTTCGATCTTTTAAGGAGTATCTGGAAAGAGTTACTGAAACATTTTAAGGTATCCTGATCATTGAGATAGTGATAATGTCCGTCTTTTTCCGTGCCAATAACATGTACGCCTTCTATGCAGTAATTTTCAGGGTTTAGAAAAATAGTGTGGGAAAAGCGTTCACCACAGTCCTTGAGACAATAGTAGGATTCCACCATGCCCGACATATAGAGAGGAAGCCAGCTTAAGATAGCACTGCTCATTTCAGGGAGACTCCTGTCGATATTGTGTATTATTTTTACGCGTGTACCTGTTTTTAAGATCATGCTCATCAGAGAGGCCCACTTCATCAGAAATTTTTTGTCCTTTACCATCCAGTCCATACTTTGATCGGAGTAGAGATAAATAACATTATTTTTTTCAGCAGAAAGGATACTGTTTCCAAGGAATCTGATAACAGCTTTTCTAAGACCTTCGTAGCCGAAATATTCTCGTTTGTCCGCACTTAGTATTTCTGAAGGAGCAGCTTCAGAAAAAGTTGGAAGGGCTATCCCTGTTTCTGCAGAAAAGGAATTAAAACCGGCAAGGAGCTTTTCTATTGCATTGGCTTCAGAATTATCTTCGGAACGGAAGTCACATAGCCAGTCATAAAAATAATCTTCATTAATGAGATCTGCAGGAAAAGACATGATATTAGCGAGTTCGTTAGTTTTTTCGTTTTTTTGGATGATCTTCCAGAGTGCATTGGAAAGGTTCTCTGAAAGTTCGGGATTTGAGCGCGGGGTTACAAGACCCTTTCTGTAGCGGCTTATAAGAGAAGCATCTACATGCAGGATATGGCTTAAGGTAACGTTCATCAGATCTGTCATATTCATAATAAGATCAAGTTTATATCCAAAATTATGACTTGTATTTTTGACCTTTTTTCCATGCTCTTTTTTATTTAAAATATTTTTTCTGACCGGAGTTTCTGAGTCTTCCTCCTTAAAAAGATATTCACTTATGGCATTTCGGATGTAATCATCGTCGGAAATATTTTTGATATTTATAAATGAGCATAGATTTGGAGTGATATTTTTATTTTCTGAAGAAATCAAAATACCATCAACCAGTTTCTTTGCTGAAGAACTGTCACGCATTATCTGTCTGGATCCGCTTCTGAGACGGCTGACATTGGTTCTGTCAAAACCCGCGGCTCCTGCTATATCAACACTGCTGATCTTTAGTTCCGTCATAAGACTATCGAGCTTTTCACTGAGCATAAATTTCCCCCCTGAAATCATTCTCGCGAACTGTTTCGTTTATTCTTATTAAAATCTTAAAATCAGACAAAAATATAATTTGCTTTTAGTGTATCACTTTAGTCATGGTGTGACAAATTTTTCATTGAATTATTCTTTTGTCACGATATCTGAATGCTATGAAATGATAAAATAAGAACAGATGTAAATGTAAGGCAGGTAAAGTCTGCTGAATGCCTTATTTTAGCGGATTGGCTAGCCTGTTGACTTT
>JAIKZC010000052.1 GCA_024682575.1 Lachnospiraceae bacterium
TTCTGCAATGATAGTAAAGACAGATGATGGTCTTGTCTGGGCAGGACACGATAAGGGTGTAAGTGCATTTGACAGCTCTTTTAATGAAGAGATCAGGCTTGAGGCTCCGGAAATTCCAGCCGGAAGAGTCAATACTCTTTACACTGATGAAAAAGGGCTTTGGGCAGGTTCACAGGAAGGAGCGGCTCACTTAAGCCGGAAAAACGGAAAATGGGAAGTTTCCTCGACTCGGAAGGCCGACTCTGGATAACAACGGAAACAGACGGCCTTATAATATTGGACAGTCCGGAAAAGCTTTCGGAAAGACCTCTTAGCGGAAATTGTATCCGCAAGGAAAATGGTCTTTCTGATGATGAAATAAAATGTATCGTCGAAACTGAAAATTGTTTCTGGCTCGGAAGTAAATACGGCCTTAACAGATATGATAAGACTATATAGGTTTTAGGTTTTCACCTGTTGCGTCCCTCGTTGGAAACAGATAAGCCGAACAACGCAACAGGAGAAAGCCTAAACTAAAAACTATAGATTACGAATATAAGAGCGGAAGGCTTTACACATAAGTGGGTGCGAGAATACCATGCAGATGTCCGGGGGTGAGACATGACTTACGTGTATGGTGTTCCGGCATATCCAGATTTTCATGTTTTTGAAAGGGATGGCAGGGTATTCCTTAAAAATGACGCCGGGATCGTTTTTACCAGGGTATGTTTTTGAGAAATAAACCAGAGGCTTCGATCTTTTAAGGAGTATCTGGAAAGAGTCGCTGAAACATTTTAAAGTATCCTGATCGTTGAGATAGTGATAATGCCCATCTTTTTCTGTTCCGATAACATGGACACCTTCTATGCAGTAATTTTTAGGGTTTAGGAAGATAGTGTGGGAAAAGCGTTCACCACAGTCCTTGAGGCAGTAGTAGGATTCGACCATGCCTGACATATAGAGAGGAAGCCAGCTTAAGATGGCACTGCTCATTTCAGGGAGACTTCTGTCAATATTGTGTATTATTTTTATGCGTGTACCCGTTTTTAAGAGTATGCTCATAAGAGAAGCCCACTTCATCAGAAATTTCTTGTCCTTTACCATCCAGTCCATACTCTGATCAGAGTAGAGATAGAGTAGATTATTTTTTTCAGCAGAAAGGATGCTGTTTCCTAAGAATCTGATAACAGCTTCTCTAAGACCTTCGTAGCCAAAATATTCTCGCTTGTCTGCACTTAGTATCTCTGAAGGGGCAGCTTCGGAAAAAGTCGGAAGGGCTATTCCTGTTTCTGCAGAAAAGGAATTAAAACCGGCAAGAAGCTTTTCTATTGCATTGGCTTCAGAATTATCTTCGGAACGGAAGTCACATAGCCAGTCATAAAAATAATCTTCATTAATGAGGTCTGCAGGAAAAGACATAATATTAGCGAGTTCGTCAGTTTTTTCGCTTTTTTGGATGATCTTCCAGAGCGTATTGGAAAGCTTTTCTGAAAGTTCCGGATTTGAGCGCGGGGTTACCAGACCCTTTCTGTAGCGGCTTATAAGAGAAGCATCTACATGCAGGATATGGCTTAAGGTAACGTTCATCAGATCTGTCATATTCATAATCAGATCGAGTTTATATCCAAAATTATGACTTGTATTTTTGACCTTTTTTCCATGCTTTTTTTTATTTAAGATATTTTTTCTGACCGGAGCTTCTGAGTCCTCTTCCTTAAAGAGATATTCACTTATGGCATTTCGTATGTAATCATCGTCGGAGATATTTTTGATATTTATAAATGAGCATAGATTTGGAGTGATATTTTTATTTTCCGAAGAGATCAAAATACCATCAACCAGTTTCTTTGCTGAAGAACTGTCACGCATTATCTGTCTGGACCCGCTTCTGAGACGGCTGACATTGGTTCTGTCAAAGCCTGCGGCTCCTGCTATGTCAACACTGCTGATCTTTAGTTCTGTCATAAGACTATCGAGCTTTTCACTGAGCATAAATTTCCCCCCTGAAATCATTCCCGCGAACTATTTCGTTTATTCTTATTAAAATCTTAAAATCAGACAAAATATTATTCGCTTTTAGTGTATCACTTTAGTCATGGCGTGACAAATTTTTCATTGAATTATTCTTTTGTCACGATATCTGAATGCTATGAAATGATAAAATAAGAACAGATGTAAATGTAAGGCAGGTAAAGTCTGCTGAATGCCTTATTTTAGCGGATTGGCTAGCCTGTTGACTTT
>JAIKZC010000100.1 GCA_024682575.1 Lachnospiraceae bacterium
AATTGTTTTATAATTTATTCATGCTGTTTTCGAACAGCAGCAAAAAAACAGGGAGGGTTTCTGGTATGAAACTTTATAAACAATTTATGCAAATTGTTGTCATGGTTGAGAATGTCGTACTTGCTTTATCAGTTCTGCTGGTACTGCTCCTGACTTTTGGCAACGTAGTAGCGCGAAAACTTTTTCATCACTCCTGGGGCTTTACCGAGGAAATTGTAGTTGCAGTATTTGTTCTGATTTCACTTTTGGGGGCAGGCGCTGCAGCCAGAGAAGAGGGCGGACTGGTAAGTTTAGGTCTTGTTACAGACCATGTCAGTGCAAAGACTAAAGCTCTCTTACAGATTATCAGCTCTGTTTTTTGCATTATTTATTCGTTGGTGCTCAGCTTTGAAGGCATGGTACGCGTATTGACGGATCAGACATCAAGTCCGATCCTTGGCATTCCTAAATCATTTTTCTGGGCTTTTGTAGTTATCGGTGGATTATCATTGTTCTTTCATTTTATAGAAAACTGCATGGACTATTCAGCCGCATACAGAAAGGAGGCAGCATAAATGATAGCAGCAATTCTTTTTTTATCATTCTTTGCAATGCTTCTTATCGGTATGCCGATAGCAGTCTGCCTCGCTATGAGCTCAATGTTTGCGGTTCTTTATGCGGCAAATTTTGTTCCGCAGTTTTCAACGCTGACGCTTGGAGTTATAGCAGCTAACACATATACAGGTATTTCCAAATTCCTTCTTTTGGCTATCCCGTTTTTCGTCCTTTCAGGAAATATCATGGCAAAAGCAGGAATATCAAAGCGTCTCGTTCGTTTTATAGATGATCTCGTAGGACATACCCGCGGAGGTATGGCAATCGTATGCGTTATCGTTTCATGCTTTTTCGGAGCGATCTCAGGCTCGGGCCCGGCAACTGTAGCAGCTCTCGGAGCAGTTCTGATCCCGGCAATGATCAGTTCAGGATTTACACCGGCGTTTTCGGAAGCGCTTATGGCGGCCTCCAGTTCCATAGCTATTGTAATCCCGCCTTCGATCGCTTTCGTTGTTTATGCTTCAATAGTTGGCGGAAATGTAGGCGAACTTTTCATGGCAGGTATTATCCCGGGAATCCTCATGGGACTTGCCCTTATAATCGTTGTTTTGATAGAAACACGCCGCAAGGGAATAGAGGCTGCACATGAAAGACGCAGTATGAAGGAACTACTTGCAAGTTTTAAAGATGCTTTCTGGGGACTTTTAATGCCGGTCATCATCCTTGGCGGAATTTACGGAGGAATCTTTACACCGACCGAGGCGGCAGCAGTTTCCGTAATTTATGGTATTTTTGTAAGCGTTGTTATTTACAGGGATGTAACAATAAAAGATCTTTTCAGGATATTCTATGATTCTGCAAAAACATCAGGCGGTATTATGCTCATTGTAGCGTCAGCATCACTTTTTTCATATTGCTGCACGCTTTTTGGAATATCTCAGGCAGCACAGACGCTGCTCACAGAAACAGCTTCAAACAAGATCGTATTTCTTATTATAGTAAATATTATTTTCCTTATTGCAGGCTGCTTCATCGATGCGAACTCTGCAATGTATATCTTTATTCCGATCATGGCTCCGGTTGCGCAGTCACTTGGCTATAATCTGACGGCATTCGGAATCCTTGCAACTGTAAACCTTGCTATCGGACAGGTGACACCGCCTGTAGGAGTGAACCTTTTCGTGGCATTGGGACTTAAAATAGAAGATAAGGCAAAATCCGCAAAGGAAAAAGTAAAAGCTTTTTACAAGGTAACGCTGCCTCAGATTTCAAAGGCAGTAGCGCCGATGATCGCAGCATGCCTTGTGGTTCTTATTCTGGTAACTTATATTCCGAAGATAAGCCTTCTTTTTATCAATGATGCCACAGAGACGGTTCAGGCAGCTTCGGGAGTGATAACTTCAGGTGATCTCAGCTATCATGACTATACAAATTCGGATAAATATAATGCACATGACAATGCGGCCGTTTATATGGGTACAGAGGAATGGCCGGAAACGACATGGAATTTTGACTGTTCTACAGGAGAAGGCAGCACCTGGGCTTCGGCCGGATATTATTTCAATGCGCTTATGCAGCAGTCGACCAAGGGTAAGGTAAAGATAGACGTTTATCCCGGAGAACAGCTTACAAACGGCGACCAGGTTGCGGGAATTCAGGCGCTTATGGACGGAGATTCAATTCAGGTATCACTGCATTCGAATCTCATCTATGCAAATTTTGATCCGAGATTTAACGTTGTATCACTGCCATATCTTTTTACGGATTCTGAAAATGTTGATCAGGTGATGAACGGAACCGGCGGAGATGAACTTAAATCAGTTCTTTCCGAATATGGTCTTGTCTGCGGAGGAATCGCTGAGAATGGATTCCGCCAGATCACTAATTCAAAGAAGCCTATAACCAAGGTTGAGGATCTTTCAGATATTAAATTGAGGATCTGCTCTAATGATCTCTGTGCCGAGGTTTATAAAGAATGGGGCTGTGACGCATCTGCAATGAACTGGTCTGAGACCTACACAGCTCTTCAGCAGGGAACTATCGACGGTCAGGAAAACCCGGAGCCTTCGATCGATTCGGCATCAGTCCAGGATGTTCAGAAATATATAAGTATCTGGAATGCTTATTATGACTGCCTTTTCCTTTGCATAAATGAAAAAGCCTATGATCAGTTCACAGATGAGCAGAAGGCTGTTATCGATGAAAATGCGAGAAAAGCAGCCGAATATCAGGTTGATATTAACCGTGAAAGTATCGCAGCTCTTGTTGAAGAGTGGAGAGAATCCGGAGATTTAGATGTTACAGAGTACGAGGATATCGACTCTGAGTCCTTCAAAAACGCTTCAAACGGGGCTTATGACTGGTATGAGAAGCAGCTTGTGGAGAAGAAGGGTATGACAGCAGAGGAAGCCCGCGATTATGTGGAAGCTTTCAGACAGACTGATTGATAATATTAAGAAATCTTTAAGAAAATTTACTGGATTAAACTGTTAAAAGATAGTATAATGCTTTTTGACTTAAAGCCCTGGAAGCCGCATATACAGCGGCTTCCGAAAGAATTTTACCCGATTGGTTTAAAATAAAAATACTTTAAGTAAATAAATAAAAATTCTTAAAATGGAGGAAAATTAATGAGTATCAGAATTGGTATACTTGGATATGGAAACCTTGGTAAGGGTGTTGAGCTTGCAGTTGCTGCAGCACCTGACATGGAGCTGGTGGCTGTTTTCACCAGAAGAGATCCTTCTTCACTTTCTATTAAAACAGCTGGTGTTCCGGTAGTTTCCGTAAATGAAGTTGAAAATTATAAAGACAAGATCGACGTAATGATCCTTTGCGGAGGAAGCGCTACAGACCTTCCTGTACAGACTCCTGAGTACGCTAAGTATTTTAACGTAGTTGACAGCTTTGACACCCACGCAAGAATTCCTGAGCATTTCGCAAATGTCGATGCTTCAGCAAAGGCAGCAGGCAAGGTTGCTGTTATCTCTTGCGGCTGGGATCCGGGAATGTTCTCGCTTGCAAGAGTTTATTCAAACGCTATCCTTCCCGACGGAAATGATTATACTTTCTGGGGCAAGGGCGTATCACAGGGTCATTCCGACGCCATCAGAAGAGTTAAGGGCGTTAAGAATGCAAAGCAGTATACCATCCCTGTTGAGAGTGCACTCGAGGCTGTAAGAAATGGTGAGAATCCTGAACTTACAACACGTCAGAAGCACACAAGAGAGTGTTTCGTTGTTCTCGAGGAAGGCGCAGATGCTGCAGCAGTAGAAAAAGAGATCAAAGAGATGCCCAATTACTTTGCTGATTATGACACAACAGTTCATTTCATCAGTGAAGAAGAGCTTTTAAGAGATCACAGCGGTATGGCTCACGGCGGCTTTGTTTTCAGAACAGGAAAGACTGGCGTCAACAAAGAGCACACACATGTTATCGAGTACAGCTTAAAGCTTGATTCAAACCCTGAGTTTACAACAAGTGTACTTGTGGCAATTGCACGTGCCGCTTGCAGACTTAATTCCGAAGGCGTTAAGGGCTGCAAGACAATCCTTGATATCCCGCCTGCATATCTTTCAGAGAAGAGCGGTGAGGAATTAAGAGCGCACCTTCTTTAATTCATAGTTAAAAACGGAGTTCCTCTGATTTATATCGGAGGAGCTCTTTTTTATTTTGAAAGCCGGGTTTGACTATTGATTGATAGTTTTATAAACTTATATAAAAGTTGTGTCTGGTTAGTCTACAGAAGCCACAGTTGATGTGGGTTTATTCAAAAGATATAATTTAGGAGAAATCAAAATGGAAAAGATCGATCACGCGGCAAAAGCCAAAGAAAATTTTCTTCAGGGTTATAATTGCAGTCAGTCAGTGATAAAAGCCTTTGAAGATATGTATGACATGGATAGTGAGCAGCTCCTGATGCTCTGCTCACCTTTTGGAGGCGGAATGGGACGATTGAGAGAAGTCTGCGGAACCGTCAGCGGAATGTTTATGGTTCTTGGGATTCTCTATGGCTACAACGACCCGAAGGAATTTGAAGGGAAAAAGGAACTCTATGCAAGGGTACAGGAACTTGCCAGCAGATTCAGAGAACAGAACGGTTCGATAGTATGCCGTGAACTTTTGGGGCTCGACCACAAGAGTGATGTGTCAGTGCCGGAAAAGCGCACGGAAGAATATTACAAGAAACGTCCCTGCCCTGATCTCTGCGCCTGCGCAGCAGGAATCCT
>JAIKZC010000105.1 GCA_024682575.1 Lachnospiraceae bacterium
TAATAAGTACCCTTATAAGAGTTCCGTAAGCTGAATTATAATCCTCATAAAGGACCAGATACCATTCGGTATCCTCAACATTACTTATTGTAAGTACGTATTTTCCTTTGACAGTCTTAATGGTTTTATTCTGTGCAGCAGTATCAAACTGATCAAGTATGTTGATCAGAAACTGATCAGTTGCATCTTCTTTAGTCACACCTTCGTAATCACTGTTGCTTGATGCAATGATCATACCGCTTTTATTATCAATAAGGACGAAATCAGCATTCAGCTTTGAACTTTCCTCGGCTATAGTATCACGAATAGTTGAAAATTTGAGGTCTGTTGCTGTCATTCCTATTACATTGCCATCAGTGTCTTTGATGTTTTTTGCACAGGTTACAGTATATTCATTAGTACCGTCTTCCGTATAAAATGAACATTCATTGAAAGTTGCCTTATCAGCAGCAAGTCCAAACTTAAACCAGTCTTCTGTCAGATAATCCGGAAACGATTCCTCTCCGTCATATGACAAAGTAGTGCCATTTTCATCATTATAAATAACATAAAAACCATCGCTGCCGGATATCAGTGTCTCCTGACACTCCTGCATATATGCAATGATATTTTCATTATCTCCCAGATAACCATTTCCTACCTGATCAGCTAAGGTATTAAGTACAGCCAGCGCCTCGTTGCTCCATACCTGCACCTTATTGGTAACACTCTGGCATTCCCCGTTCATACGGTCAACTATCTGCTTAGAATAGCTGACATTTATATTTACGTAAATTATAGTAAATATGGCAAAAACAATAACAACAAGGATAGGAATGATCTTCATCAGAATAAGCTTTGCCATTCCTCTGTAATTCTGACGTTTTGAACTTTTCTGTTCATTTTTTCCTGTCTGTTCCATCTTAAACCTCCAAAAGATTTGTCGTAAAATTCCCTTAGCTTTACTTTTTTCAAACACCTTTTTGGAGTAAATATTGGAAATTCCGGTTCCCAAATTTATAATTTAAATGAATCCACAATATCTACAAGTTGATTTGAAATATCATTTGTCTCATGAACAACATTTAAAACATCAGATGAAAGTCCTGATACATCTGTTGTCTTCTCTGCTACGTTAGTTACAGCATTTGCAGCCTCTTCAACTGTATTTGATATATCATTTATAGAAGTCGCAATATTTTCCGTAGAATTACTCAATTCCGAAATAGTTGTCTTAATGGCTGACATCGACTTATAAAATGACTCTGCGTCATCTTTGTACTGATCGCTCATTTTTATAAATGTGTCATAATCTTCACTAACATCTTTACCAAGATAATCAAGAGTTCTGTTAAGGCAGTCTGTAAGGCTGTCAACTGCATTCTGTACTTCCGTAACAATTGACATGATATTGGTAACGGTATCAGATGACTGATTGGCGAGATTTCCAATCTCAGTTGCAACTACTGCAAAACCTTTTCCGGCTTCTCCTGCTCTTGCAGCCTCTATTGATGCATTCAAAGCTAAAAGATTGGTCTGGCTTGAAATATCTTGAATTGCTGATGCCATGACATTGATCTTGTCAACTGCTTTCGACTTTTCAAGAGCAATCTCACCCTCTTTCCTTATATTGTTATACATTTCTTCGGTTTTATGACTGGCATCAATAGTTGAATCATGCAGCTTATCTGCCTTTGTGCGTACTTCTCCTGCTGACTTGGCTCCGCTTTCAGCCATATCTACTATGCCTTCAGCATTTTTCTTAATGCCATTAGTGTGTTCGCTGATAATACTGGTCGAAGCAGAAGTTTCTTCCATGCTTGCCGCAAGTTCCTCAGATGTAGCAGAATTATCCTCATTAGCTGAATTAATCTCAGATGTGATCTTCGATAGTTTGATCGCATGGTCGGCTAGAGATTCCGAAGTTTCAGCTATTTTTTCAACAGCATTTCTTATATCCTGTTCCATGTTCTGCACAGCTCTTGCCATAACACCGGTCTCATCTTTTAAATGACTTATCTTATCAAGATCTCCGGATGCAGAAAAATCAAGATTGCCGTTTGCGTGAATAACAGCCGTAAGTATTTTAATAGGACCGCATATATTGCCTGCAAACCACATTCCAAGAATGACCAGTAATACAGCCAGAATAACCGAAACTATTATACTGATATTTCTTACACTGTTGATCTCTGACATTATTTCAGGCTCATTTGCTACCATGACAGTTACCCATTTAGTAACCGGAGAAACATAGAACGAGCTGTATTTAACAACTCCGTTTTCATCAACATAATGATAAATTCCGGATTCTTCATAATTTCCACTGGGAATTGCCTTTAACAGAGCATTTACAGAATCATTAGTAACTGTTGTCCCGATTTTTTCTTCTCTTTTATGATAAAGAAAAGTACCTTCTCCATCACAGACATATATATAGCTGGAATCAATACCACGCAGCATCACCGTCTCAAGTGCCGGCTTTAAAAGCTCATAATTTATATTTTCCACTCCGTGTTCTTCGTACAGATCATCCACTATTTCAGAACTGAGTTTAGAAAGATCAAGCATGTTGTTTTCTGTAGATTTACGAATGGTTTTCTTGGCCTTAGGAAGGATAAACAGACTAATAAGAAGGAAAAACATTAAAATACAAATAGCAATGAGGATCACAATTTTAGCATAAATTGAGTTTAAGCCTAACGAGTGAGCCTTGTTTGTTCTTGGGTTTTCGTCCATAAGTACGCTCCTCTCATAATGTTATTTACTACCTTTTTCTTTATCGGCAAATTAAAGATTGAATTTTAGAGAAAAAGACTATGTTTATCCATAAATCCAATCCTGCAGATAAAAAAATAAAATTAATCGAAATATATGATTTTATGCTTTTTTGTGATATTATTATCATAACTGTGAGTTACGATAAAACTAATCGGAGGAAAACTAAATGTCGGGTTCTATTTTCGGAACCATCTTTCGTGTCTCAACCTGGGGTGAATCCCATGGTGCAGGTGTAGGTGCTGTAATTGACGGATGTCCGGCAGGTCTGCCGTTAAATGAAGAAGACATCCAGAAATACTTAGACCGGCGTAAGCCCGGAAGTTCCAAGTTCACTACTGCGCGAAACGAAGGTGATCGCGTAAAAATCTTATCCGGAGTTTTTGAAGGAAAAACCGAGGGAACTCCAATTTCACTAATTGTTGAAAACAAAGACCAGCGTTCAAAGGATTATGGAAATATAGCTGAGTTATATCGTCCGGGTCATGCTGATTATACCTTTGACAAAAAATACGGTTTCAGAGATTATCGCGGAGGCGGCAGATCTTCTGCACGTGAAACTGTAGGCAGGGTTGCAGCCGGTGCAGTAGCTGCAAAATTCCTTTCAGGTCTTGATATTGAAATAGATACATACGCAAAATCTATCGGACCATATACGGTTCCTGATGATGCTGTTGATATAAGATATTCAAAAGAAAATCCTCTTTGTCTTGCCGATAAAGAGACTTACGAAAAAGCCTCTGAATATGTAAGCAAACTGATTGAGGAGGGTGATTCTGCAGGTGGAGTCATTGAATGCAGGATCAAAGGTCTTCCGGCAGGCATAGGTGAACCGGTTTTTGACAAACTTGATGCAGAGCTTGCGAAGTCAATGTTATCAATCGGCGCCGTTAAGGGTTTTGAATTAGGCGATGGTTTCTGTGTATCAGTATCACGAGGATCCGAGAATAATGATGAATTCATTTCAAACTCAGGCATAATTTCGAAAGCAACAAATCATTCCGGAGGTACGTTGGGTGGAATTTCAGACGGAAGCGAAATTATTTTCAGAACCGCTTTCAAGCCAACCCCTTCAATTTCTAAAATGCAGCGTACCGTAAACAAAAACGGTGAGCATACTGAACTTACGATCAAGGGAAGACATGATCCGCTTGTAGTTCCGAGAGCAGTGGTTGTTGTTGAAACCATGGCTGCACTTACAGTAACCGATTTAATGCTTCGAAATTTAAGTTCGCAATATACTCTTATTAAAAATTTTTATATGAATAAATAAAAACGAGAAACACGGAGGTAACTTCAAATGGCAAATGGAAAATATCTTGTTTACGGTGCAGGCTATACAAGAAATAAAAAGGACGGAATCCGAATTTTCGATTTCGATCCGGAAACAGGTCATGTAACCTACAGAAATTCCATAGAGATCACAAACCCGTCTTATATAACAATTTCACACAATAAGAAATATCTTTATTCTATAACCGATGACGGTATTGTATCTTTCAAGCTCAATCAGGAAGACGGAAGTCTTGAAAAGCTTAACCTCGTAGATATCAATGGTATGCGCGGATGCTATATTTCAACTGATTACGAGGATAAATTTATATTTGTTGCAGGATATCACGATGGTAAAGTTACAGTTCTCTCACTTAATGAAGATGGATCAGTAGGCGAGATCACTGATGAGATCTATCACAAGGGAACAGGTTCCATCGTTGACAGAAATTTCCGCCCTCATGTTGACTGCGTAAGAATGACAAGAGATAATAAATTCCTTTGTGCTACTGACGTAGGAATGGATCATATCAAAGTTTATCGTCTTGATCACAATACCGGTAAGCTTCGTCTTGCAGATATCGTAAGATGTGACCTTGATGCAGCTCCCCATCATATCAAATTCTCACGTGATGGTAAGTTTGCTTATGTAACAAATGAGCTTAAGTGTACTATCGATGTTTACAGCTATGAATGTGATGAAGAGGAGCAGCCCAGATTCGAGAAGATCCAGAGCGTACTTACTATCGATCATCATTCAGCTGAAAATGCTTGTGCATATGCTATACAGATAACAGAGGATAATGAGTATATTTTCTGTTCAAATGCCGGAGATGACTCTATAACTGCAATGAAACGTGATGCAGGCAGCGGCCTTCTCTCTCCTCTTTTTGTACTTCCTATTTCGGGTCGTTTCCCTAAGGATTTTGCAATCTCAGAGGATAACAGATTCCTGCTCGCAATGAATAACGAGTCAAATACGATCTCTACTTTTACTATTAACTACGATAACAATACAATAGCAATGAATGGTCCTTTCACAGATTTTTATGCAGGAAACTGCCTTATCATCCACAGACTAGGCTAAATTTCAGATATAAAATTTTTTACAGAACTATCCATCTGCCCGTCCGTAAATGCATTGGCGCATTCTGCACTGATGCTTTTCGGATGGGTATTTTTTCGAGGAAAAAAAATGCCAAAAAAACTTATTGATCTGATTCATATTTCAAAAAAGTATGGTGAAAATGTAATTCTTGATGATTTTAATCTCTACATACGTGAAAATGAATTTGTAACTCTTCTTGGTCCTTCCGGATGCGGAAAAACAACAACCTTAAGGATCATCGGTGGATTTGAGACTCCTGATGAGGGTAAGGTTCTTTTTCAGGATACAGATATCACTGCTCTTCCACCGAACAAAAGAGAGCTTAATACAGTTTTTCAGAAATATGCACTTTTCCCGCATATGAATGTTGCTGATAATATTGCATTTGGTCTCAGGATCAAAGGCAAATCCGATCAATATATTAAGGATAAGATTAAATATGCCTTAAAGCTTGTAAATCTCGATGGTTATGAAGAGCGAATGAGTGACTCTCTTTCAGGTGGTCAGCAGCAGCGTATTGCCATAGCCAGAGCTATCGTAAATGAACCCAAAGTGCTGCTTCTTGACGAACCTTTAGGTGCTTTGGACCTGAAATTAAGACAGGACATGCAATACGAACTTATCCGATTAAAAAATGAATTGGGTATTACTTTTATTTATGTTACACATGATCAGGAAGAAGCTTTGACCATGTCAGATACGATCGTTGTAATGAATCAGGGGTATATCCAGCAAATTGGAACACCTACCGATATCTATAATGAACCTCAAAATGCCTTTGTTGCAGATTTTATCGGAGATTCAAATATCATTTCCGGAATTATGATAAAAGACAAGCTGGTTGATATTCTTGGTGCTAAATTTGACTGCGTAGACACCGGTTTTGGTGAAAATAAGCCTGTAGATGTTGTGATCAGACCTGAAGATATCGACCTTGTTGAGCCAGAAAATGGAACTATCGAGGGAATCGTTACCGATGTTATATTTAAGGGTGTACATTATGAAATGTGCGTAATGGCAAGAAATTTTGAATGGATAGTGCATTCAACAGACTGCTTCCCTGTCGATACAAGAGTTGGAATACATGTTAACCCCTTTGATATTCAGATAATGCATAAGCCTTCATCTGAGGACGAGAAAGCTGTGGAGATCGATGAGTAAAAACGCAAGATTTTTTGCCGCTCCATACTGTATCTGGGGTGCAGGCTTTATAATAATTCCTCTGATAATCATACTTCTGTATGGATTCAGCGATGCGAACGGCAACTTCACTCTAGCCAATATTGAGGCAATTTTTTCTCATGTGAATTTAAAAGCACTTTTATTTTCGATGCTTCTTTCAATCGGAAGTACATTGATATGCTTATTGATAGCATACCCTCTTGCCTCTATACTGGCAGAATTCGGAAAGAATAAATCCTCGCTTCTGGCTTTGATCTTCATTCTTCCAATGTGGATGAACTCACTTTTACGGACACTTGCATGGCAAAATCTTTTGGAAAAAACAGGACTTATCAATGCTGTCTTAAAATTTTTTCATCTGCCGGAAATGATGATCATTAATACACCATGGGCTATCATACTGGGAATGGTCTATGACTTTCTTCCCTTCATGATTTTACCGATCTACAATATTTTATGCAAAATTGATATAGAATATAAAAATGCTGCAAGAGATCTGGGCGCAAACAGCTGGCAGACTTTCTGGCGTGTCACCTGGCCATTATCTTTGCCCGGCGTTTTATCCGGAATAACAATGGTTTTTGTACCATCTCTTACCACATTCGTAATATCAGATATTCTCGGAGGCGGCAAAATCCTGCTCATAGGAAACATCATAGAGCAGCTTTTCACACAGGATAATGATAGAAATGCAGGTGCAGGACTTTCCGTAGTCATGATGATCTTTATTGTGATCAGCACTTTGATCACCGATAAATATGACAAGGAGGGCTCAGTTTAATGAAAAAGCATAAAGGACTGAAGATTTTTTATACCGCTCTCATTCTTGTTTTTTTATATGCACCAATCATAACTTTAATGGTACTTTCTTTTAATAAATCCAAATCCAGATCCAACTGGGGTGGATTTACCCTTGAATGGTACCAGGCTCTTTTGGAAAACAGCTATCTTACAAATGCTTTTAGCAATACGATCATTATTGCTTTAGTATCTGCATTTGTAGCAACAATATTCGGAACGCTCGCCTGCCTTGGAATGATCTTTATGAAAAGAAGAAGCCGCTCACTTATAATGGGTATGACTAATATTCCTATGCTCAATGCCGACATTGTTACCGGAATATCCCTTATGCTTCTTTTTATAGCATGCAGGATGACTATGGGTGCAGCTACTGTGCTTCTTGCACACATAACCTTTAATATACCCTATGTAATTTTATCAGTCATGCCAAGATTCAGACAGTTTAATCATTCGGTATATGAAGCAGCACTCGACCTTGGTGCAACCCCAGTATACGCGTTTAAGAAGGTTGTTCTTCCTGATATACTTCCGGGTATTTTTTCAGGATTTACGATGGCATTTACAATGTCACTCGATGACTTTATAATTACTCATTTTACTAAAGGTCCCGGATTTGATACTTTATCCACCAAGATATACAGCGAAGTAAAAAAAGGCATCAAACCTGAAATATACGCCCTTTCGACAATAATGTTCACTGTTGTTCTTCTGCTGCTAGCAATCGTAAATGCAAGACCATGGCTTGCTAAAAACAGATTTGAAAACAGTGGAAGGAGATGGAAAAGGAAAAATTGATGAGAAGAAAAATTTTATCAGCAATTCTCTTCTGTTCATGTATTTTTACGCTTTCCGGATGTGGATCCGTAAAAAATGCAGACTCGCCCAATTCTCTCCTGGTGTATAACTGGGGAGAATATATGGATCCGGATGTTTTAACAGAATTTACAGAAGAAACCGGTATAGATATCATATATGACGAATATGAAACTAATGAGATCATGTATCCTAAAATCGAAAGCGGAGCTGTAAATTATGATCTCGTATGTCCTTCTGACTATATGATAGATAAAATGATCCAGAATAACCTTCTGCAGGAGATCGACTATAGCAAACTCTCAAACATTGGAAATATAGGTGAAAGCTATCTTGAATCATCAGAGGTTTTTGACCCGGGAAATAAATATTCAGTCCCATATTGCTGGGGAACAGTCGGAATCCTATACAATAAGACTATGGTCGATGAACCTGTAGACTCCTGGGACATTCTTTGGAATGAAAAATATAAAAATAATATACTTATGCAAGACTCAGTCCGTGATGCATTTTGTGTTGCATTGAAACGACTTGGATATTCATGTAATTCTACAGATCATGACGAACTTGAAGCTGCTCGAGAAAGCTTAAAAGAACAAAAGCATCTGGTACAGGCATATGTTGTTGATCAGGTCAGAGATAAAATGATTGGAAACGAAGCTGCTCTCGGTGTAATATATTCCGGCGAAGCTATTTACTGCCAGGAAGAAAATCCTGATCTGGACTATGTGATTCCAAAGGAAGGAACAAATATATGGATTGATTCCTGGGTTATTCCACAAAATGCAAAACATGTTGAAAATGCTTATAAATTCATTGATTTTCTATGCCGTCCGGATATCGCATTGAAAAACTTTGAATATATCACATATTCAACACCTAACGCAGCTGCAAGAGATCTAATTGAAGACGAAGAGATCAGAAACTCTCATATCGCCTTCCCCGATCTCAGTCAGTATACAAATATTGAAGCTTATGACTATCTCGGTGATAAGGCTGATAAATATCTAAACGGACTATGGCGCGAAGTAAAATCCTACTAAATGCTCTATTACTGCACTTATAGCACTGAATACTACCACAATCTTCATATTTGTGTTAAAATGGATACTAGATAGATAGTCTTAGATTTAAATAGAGAAAGAAGAATTGGATGAAAAAAGATAAGTTTTTAACTCCCGGAATACATATTCAGGATGACAGAATATATTTT
>JAIKZC010000126.1 GCA_024682575.1 Lachnospiraceae bacterium
AGCAAATTCTACTTCGCTTTTCAAGGATAATGTATGGAAGGAAAGAGAACGAAGATATTGTGACATTTTGAAACGCTACGAAAAAGAGAGTCAACGTTTTACGGATATGCTTGCAATCTTAACACTTATGCTTGAAGAGGAGATTAAAGATCACCTCGGAGAAGTATACATGAAATTAGGCGGCTCTAAGCAGACAGGACAGTTTTTTACTCCATGGCATCTTAGTAAACTGACAGCAGCTGTTGCAAATACTCCTGATGGGGAAGTGGTTATAAATGAGCCGTCCTGTGGGAGCGGAGGAATGATTATAGCAATGGCAGAAAAGTTGCATAGTGAGGGCAAGAATTATCAGCAGTTAATGAAAGTGACCGCTGAAGATTTGGATTTAAGATGTTGTCATATGTGTTATGTTCAGCTTTCGCTACTTGGAATCAATGCGACAGTGATTCACCATGACACTTTACAGGCGAAAATGCCGGGAAGGATAAATATTTTTCAGACTCCGAAAAGAAAAGGGGTGCTTATGTAGGCAATGACCGAAAAAGAAGTTTTGCAAAACGAAGTGTGTGGGCTTGTAATTGAGACAGAAAAATTCACGATGGAACAGATCGGGGATATCAAAAAAATACTTGATATTGCATTTTCCGATTATGACATCAGCAGAACACAGACTTCGCTCGTTCCTTATGAAGGAGACGTCTGCGAACAGATACTGAAAAAGTTCGTGATGAGCAAGAAGGTTGAAGGGCTTTCTGACAGGTCTTTGAAATATTATTACGACACAATGAAAAAAGTCTGCTCGGAAATAAATAAGCCTTTTTCGGACTGGACGACGGATGACGTCAGAAAATATCTCGCATTACGGCAGATCAGGGATAAAGTTAGCGACACAACAAGAGACAACGAGAGAAGAAATATATCAGCATTCTTTTTATGGGCTGTTAAAGAAGAGATTTTACCCAAAAATATAATGCTCAGAATCCCTAAGATCAAATGCCAGAAGAAAAAGCGGAAAGCCTTCTCAGAAATGGAAGTGGAAAGAATGAGAAAATATGCTTCCGTCGATGAAAGACTAACTGCAATGGTCGAGATATTACTAAGTACCGGGTGCAGAGTATCAGAGCTTGTCAATATAAAAATCAACGACATTGAAGACAATACGATAATTGTACATGGAAAAGGCAATAAAGACCGAACGGTGTACCTGAATGCAAAAGCTCAGCTTGCTATTGAACAGTATATAAAAAAGCGCGTTGACAGCAATCCGTATTTATTCCCAAAGAGGTCACCGGATCTTCCCGGATTAAAACGTCGAAAAAGCTGGTGGACGATAGCAGAAAACGTGGACGGAACAGAGCATATGGATCATTGCAGCGTTGAAGGCATTATAAGGGATATTGGCAAAAAGGTAGGGGCGAAAGCCCACCCTCATAAATTCAGGAGGACATGTGCGACGATGGCTCTCAAAAGAGGAATGCCGCTTACACATGTAAGTAAGATGCTCGGACATGAGCAGATCAGCACGACTCAGATCTATCTGGATTTAACAGATGAGGAATTAGAGTCCATGCATAAGAAATATGTTAATTAAACAGCCGGATGGCAGCGGAAGGAGATACATGGTAGAAGATCAGGAAAGAGAGCAAGTATTGAAAGAAATTAATATACAGGATGTTCCAGAAGTAAAGCTTCCACCTTATAAATGCATACATACACCAGAAGAAAGAGATAAGCTTGCGCGTCCTGGAGAAAAACTGGGGAGCAGGATGAGTGCCCATAACGATGTTCTGTATTATGCATTAATGCTTCTTAACTGCATCGTTCCGGGATTGGAAGAAATGGTGTGTAAAAAAGAGCGCTTCCGGGCTGAAATATACTTCGACCCGGAAGCTGATAAATTCGAGTTCTTAACCTTTGTTAAAGACGATGGTAATAACACAGATCAGGAAGATTAAGAGATGCTATATCAATTTTTTCGTCCAGGTGAAGGACTCCATGTCTGGGGTTGCGAAGCTCTTTCTGCCAGACACAACCAACTCCGTCCAGGAAACGGTCTAATTTATCAAAATCTTCCTGGCTAAGTTCTTCGCAGTTAATATCGTATTTAATTAAACTCATAAACACCTGCTCCTTTCGTAATACTCGGGCGCGTCACCGCCCTGCATAAGGAGTATATCACAAAACATTCGCCGCTCCTCACGAGCTATAGAATCGATAATAGAGTTGATTAAAAATTTAACCTCTTTTTTAATTACACTCTCCTTTTTCCCTATTGCTTCGGTTCTATAGCTCATGAGGAGCGGTGAAGGAAAGAGAGGCAAAAATGAAATTAAGAAAAAATGAAAAAGCAACGGAGCTCCTTTTCGGAAAAGATGCAACGAGAATAATGCCTTCGCGCGTAGCTCCTGCTCTGGGAGTTGGCAAAGACTCTGTTTACAGATGGAGAAAAGATATTGATGCCATGCCGCTGGGGAAGGTAAGGATACTTGCAAGACTGCAGGGTCTCACTGATGAGGAGAAGGCAGAGATTTTAACATGAGTAGGAGGAGAGATGAAGGACAACAAAAATCATGAACAGCCCTTGACGATCACTAGCGTCGAAGATATAGCGATACTTGAACGTCGGGGCTACAAAGTGACTATCGATATAGAGAAAGGGATGCTTTATTACAAAAAAGAATCCCCCGAACAGTCATGAACTGCACGAGGGAAAGCTATAATGATCAAAACAATTATAACACATGTTTATCGGAAGGGGAAGACCGATATTTATATTAAGGGGAGGTATATGCGCATCTTAAGAAGGTTCGCAGCAGCGTTGTGTGGGGCAACGTTGCTATTCGCGACGCCCGTTCGGGCAAATACTCCAATCAAGATACAGGTGACGTGCTACACGGAACCTGGTAAGACTTACTCCGGTACAGATCGTACTGAGGGGATTGTTGCTGCCAAAAAAGAGTGGCAGGGGTGTGTCGTTAACGTCTGGAAAGTGGGCGAAGATGACAATCTGGGTGAATTTTTAGGAATATATGAAATCCTTGACATAGGATACGGTCATGCCATTGAAT
>JAIKZC010000150.1 GCA_024682575.1 Lachnospiraceae bacterium
AGTGACGGATCATTTGCAGTCTGCTGCGGAAACGGACTTGCTATCATTAAAGATGACAGAGTGGTTAAGGTTTATGATGAAAAAAATGGGATAAAAAATACCGAGATCCTGACTGCAGCTGAGATGGAAAACGGAGATCTTATATTAGGAACTGATGGCGGCGGTATTTACATTATAAGAGGGGACAAAGTCACAAATTTTGATATAGAAGACGGGCTTGGATCAGATGTCATAATGCGCCTGAAGAAAAGCCGTTACGGTAACTTTGTATGGTTTGTTGCAAGTAATTCTATAGGATATATAGATTCTGATCATAAAATTGTAACGATAGAAAGCTTTCCATATACCAACAATTTTGATATATATGAGAATTCCAAGGGCGAAGCATGGATAATGAGCAGCAATGGAATTTATGTAGCTTCGATAGACGATCTTAAAACTGATAATGATATTGAACCGTTCTTTTATGGAATGGATAATGGTCTTCAGTGCATAACATCGGCGAATTCCTACAGTGAGCTTACAGAAGAAGGTGATCTGTATATTGCAGGTTCTAATGGAGTTGCGAAGGTTAATATAAATAAAGATTATGAGCAGCTCGGAGAGCTTAAGATAGCTGTTCCTTATGCCGAAGGGGATGATAAACTCATATATCCTGATGATACAGGCGAATTCCTTATTCCTTCGGATGTAAAAAAACTTACCTTTTATGCATATGTTTATAATTATTCACTGGCAAATCCGGATATAGATTATATGCTTGAGGGATTTGATGAAAAATCGATGACTGTAAAACGCAGCAAATTTAAGCCGTTGGTTTATACAAATCTTAAGGGAGGCGATTATAGGCTTGCGATAAAAATAAAAGACAGTCAGAAAAATGATGAAAAGGAACTGGATATTTCTGTCATAAAACAGAAAACATTCCTGGAATACTGGTGGGCTCCAATCCTTATAATTATTATAGCTATTGTCGTAATGTCTATACTGATAAGTTTATATATAGACTATAAAACAAGGAAATACATTGAGAAAGAGAATGAACAGAAACAGCTTGTACGTGAGATAGTTGAAGCATTTGCAAAAATCATAGATATGAAAGACCGCTATACAAACGGTCATTCGTCGAGAGTTGCAGAATACACATCAATGCTGACAAAAGAACTTGGCTATGATGATGACACTGTTGAAAAATATTACAATATTGCCCTGCTTCACGATATAGGCAAAATAGGTATTCCTGAGGAGGTTCTGAATAAAAAGCAGGGCCTTACCGATGAGGAATACAAACTTGTAAAAAAACATGCGGAAATGGGATATGATGCATTGAAAAATATCAGTATAATGCCTGAACTCGCAGTGGGTGCCGGATGTCATCATGAAAGACCTGACGGTAAGGGATATCCGAAGGGATTAAAAGGAGAAGATATTCCGAGAGTTGCTCAAATAATTGCTGTTGCAGATGCTTTTGATGCAATGTATTCCGACAGGCCGTATAGAAAATGTATGAGATACGAAGACGTGATCGAAAGAATAAAAGAGGCAAGAGGAAGCCAGCTTACGGAGGATGTAGTAGATGCATTTTTGAGACTGGCTGAAGAAGGCAAATTGGAAAATTAAAGAATTTGTGATGGCTACTATTGTGTACAGTATACAATAAATTGAATATTGTGTGCAAAGAAATGTGTGCAAAAATCATTTTATCTGATATAATAATATATGATAAATTAGAATAAACTTATAAAAAATGCGAAAAAAAGAAATTTTTTTTATTTAACTACAAAAATCAGTTGACTTTTTTACAAACTTGTATCAATATGTATACATAAGAAAAATTACAGGGAAGAACTATGCAAATTATTACATATCTGCATGGAAGTATGAGAGGTCACAATGAAAGTTGAAGCACATGCAAAGATAAATCTTGCATTGGACATTACGGGAAAACGACCGGATGGTTATCATCTCGTAAGAATGGTGATGCAGAGTCTTGCGCTTCATGATACGATTGAAATTGAAAAGGCAGCTAATGATGGAAGGCAGATAGTTCTGCATTCAGACTCTGAACTGATCACAGATGATGAGAACAACCTTGCCTGGAAGGCAGCAAAACTGCTTATCGATGAATTTGCCATCACAGATACTATCGTTATCAGGATCAAAAAGTGCATACCTATAGCTGCAGGCCTTGCAGGAGGAAGCAGTGATGCGGCTGCAGTACTTAAGGGTGTTAATAAACTATTCAGCCTCGGACTTAGTGAAAAAGAGCTTATGGAAAGAGGGGTAAGACTTGGAGCAGATGTTCCTTACTGCATATGCGGTGGAACGATGCTTTCTGAAGGCATAGGAGAAATCCTTACAAGAACGGAAGGAAAAATGCCATCCTGTGGTGTGCTGCTCGTCAAACCCAAAGAAGGGGTTTCCACAAAGAAAGTTTATCAGCTCTTTGACAGTCTGGAGAATGAGATTCACGCTGACGTTGACGGAGTGCTCGAAGGATTGAGGAAAGAGGATCTTGCCTATATTTCGGATAGAATGTCAAATGTTCTTGAAAAAGTGACAATTCCGATGCTTCCTGTAATTGATGCTATTAAGAAGGACATGATCAAAGCCGGTGCGATCGGCAGTCTGATGAGCGGAAGCGGTCCTACAGTTTTTGGATTTTTTAAGGAAAAAGATTCATTGGAAAAAACCTATAGTTTAATGAAAGAAAATTATGCAGATGCGGAAGTAATAGTAAGCTGCATAGAGTAAACAAACATTTTTCAGGAGGGTAGAATTATGGTAAAGAAGGTTGTCGAATACGATTACATCAAGGAAGATAATGATGCATTCCTTCCCTTGAGAGATACTGTATTCAATCAGCTTAGGCTGCAGATTCTTCATGGAGAACTGAAGCCGGGTGAGAGACTTATGGAGGTAGCTCTCGCAGAAAGACTTGGAGTTTCCAGGACTCCTGTACGTGAAGCAATCCGTATGCTCGAGCAGGAGGGACTTGCAGTACTGCTTCCAAGACGTGGTGCTCACGTTGCAAGCATTAACGAAAGACAGCTCGAGGAAATGCTTGAAGTAAGACGTACACTTGAGACATTTACAGTTAATGCAGCATGTTCAAGAATTACAATGCCGGAACTTAATGATCTGAGAAAGGCAAATGATGATTTTGCAGCAGCTGTAAAATCAGGTGATGTTATCAGAATTGCTGAAACAGATATTATTTTCCATGATCGTATCGCTCATTATGCAGGAAACAGCAAGATAGAGGATATCCTGCATCATCTTAAGGAACAGCTTTTCAGATATAAGTATGAGTATCTTAAGGATACAACAGATTATGATCATCTTGTAACTGAGCATAACATGATCTGTGATGCATTTGAGCATGGAAGCAATGATAAGGCTGTTGAGGTTATAAAGCTTCACATTGATACACAGGAGCTCAGCATATACTATCATCTGAGAGATGAGCAGGAAATCGAGGAGAAGTATAATCGTAGATGAACAAAGATGTTATGGTCACGGTAAGCGGCTTTCAGGTAAATGAGTTTGATGAAAACGACAATATAGAGCTGATGACCAACGGTAAATACTCCAAAAAAAAGGACAGAGGCTATCTTCGTTATGAAGAAGTCTCTGTTGATACTGGAGTTACGAAAACAGTAATGATTTTTGATGAGCACTCGCTTGAGGTAACACGAAGAGGCGGCGTTCAGCTTCATATGACTTTCCTTGAGGGACAGAAAACTATGACTAGCTATAACACACCTTTTGGAAATCTTCTAGTAGGTATTGATACTGACAAGTACATCTATAGGGAAGATGAGAATTCAATTGATATCAAGATCAAATATGCTCTTGAGATCAATCATGAGTTTATAGCTGATTGTGAGTTGACTACAAAAATAACACCAAGGAATACAGAAGCTACGCGGCAGCAGTAAAGCGTCCGGGTGGCTTTTTGTTACATATTTTTTCAGGAGGGAAAGTTTGAATATGAAGATCAGAAAGGCCGTAATACCGGCAGCAGGACTTGGAACCAGATTTTTGCCGGCTACTAAGGCACAGCCTAAGGAAATGCTTCCAATTGTGGATAAGCCAACTATTCAGTATATTATAGAAGAGGCAGCAGCAGCCGGTATTGAGGATATTATTATCGTTACCGGTCGAAGCAAAAGGTCGATAGAGGATCATTTTGACAGATCCATCGAGCTTGAGATGGAGCTCGAGAAGGATGGAAAAGATGAAATGCTCAATATGGTAAAGGAAATATCTGAAATAGCAAATATTCACTTTATCAGACAGAAACAGCCTCTCGGACTTGGACATGCAGTTCTTACAGCAAGTCACTTCATAGGCGATGAACCTTTTGCGGTTCTTCTCGGAGATGATGTGGTTGTTGCTAAAAAGCCGTGTCTTAAGCAGATGATAGAAGTTTTTGATGAATATAAGACTTCGATACTTGGCGTACAGAGAGTTTCGCAGGATGTTGTTTCAAAATACGGAATTGTTGACTGCAAGGGCGTTGACAGTGATGTTTATAAGGTAAGAGATCTTGTTGAGAAGCCTAAGAAAGAGGATGCTCCGAGTGACATTGCTATCCTTGGAAGATATATCCTTACTCCTTCGATCTTCTCATATCTTGAAACCCAGCAGAAGGGTGCTGGCGGAGAGATTCAGCTTACAGATGCACTTAAGCGTCTTGCAAAGGATGAAGCAATGTATGCTTATGTATTTAAGGGACATCGTTATGATGTTGGTTCTAAGATCGGTTTCCTTCAGGCAAATATAGAATTTGCACTTAGAAATAAAGAAGTTGGAGACGATCTTAAAAATTATCTTTCAGAATTGAATGCAAATATGGATCAGATGTTACAGTACGATTGAAGGGACTAACATATGGTTAAAGGGGCAGATATAAGTTGGATTTCCATGTTGGAAAAACTCGGGATGAAATATGTTGACGAAAACCAGCAGGAATGTGATCCGCTTGATTTACTTAAGGGTTATGGAATTAATACTATCAGGCTTCGTCTTTTCGTGGATCCACCCGGAAGCTGTTTCTGGAGAAAGAACAACGGACAAAGGGTGATGCTCGGTTTCTGCGACAGAAAGGGAGTTTTGGAGGCTGCAAAGAGAGTCAAGGATAAGGGATTTAAGCTGATGATCAATTTTCATTACAGCGATCATTTTGCTGATCCGGAACATCAGGACGTTCCAAAACTATGGTCTGCAGCCGATGAAGTCTGGGCAGTCGCTCTTATACAAGAGCATACGGAAAGATTTCTTGAGGCGCTTAGAGATCAGGGTGTGAGTCCTGAATATGTTCAGGTTGGAAACGAGATAAATAACGGAATGCTCTTTCCATTGGGAAAATATCCTGAAGAAAGAGGAAATCTTGCAAAATTCCTGACTTCCGGTTATGACGCTGTAAAAACAGTATTTCCTGATGCTAAGGTGATCACACATCTGGCAGAGGGAAATAACAGGAAGTTTTTTGAGAAATTCTTTGATGATATTATCGGAACTTATAAGGCGAAGACTGATATAATAGGCATGTCTTATTATCCATACTGGATTGGAAAGACATATAAGGAGACTATAAATGATCTGTCAGTAAATCTTCTTAAGTGTGCTTCTAAATATGGCAAAGAGGTAATGATATGCGAGATCGGTGGCCTTGAAAATGAGCCTGATGAAACGGCGAAAATGATCAGGCTTGCGATGGAAGCTGTCGAAGTGGTTCCGGATAATAAAGGTCTTGGAGTGATATATTGGGAACCTGCTGCCTGCAGTAAGGTGCTTCCTGATAATTATCCTTTGGGAGCATGCCGATTGGT
>JAIKZC010000164.1 GCA_024682575.1 Lachnospiraceae bacterium
AAAACCGGCAGCTTCTGATCAAGCTGCCGGTTCCTTTTATGTATTGTATGCCAGGAAAAAGATCATTACCGTTCTTGGTTCGATCTTGATCTTGCCTCTTACAGCTCCCTTTCCCTTTACAACAGGCTCCTCGTTAAATGTATTAACTGCGCAGAACCATTCAAGCTGTGAAAATTCAGGAACTTTCGGAAGTTCAAATTCAAGGCCTTCCCAATAGGTATTTACCGCAACATAAACGACATCATCACCTTTGCCATTCTTTTTTCGTCCTGCAAACATAACACCCACAAAATGCGAATCGTCCTTGAAATCCGTCTTCCAGGGCTCTACACCATGTGCAGAAAGCTCCGGATAGCCAAGTGAACAGCATTCCGAATGTGCACGGAGCACTTTATGCTTATTGCGGAAATGGATCATATATTTCACAAAATCATGGAGCGCCCTGTTAGTCCTTAAATCTCTCCAACGGAGCCATGCCAGATAGTTATCCTGACAATATGCGTTATTATTTCCGCTCTGGGAATTTCCAAATTCATCTCCCATAAAGAACATCGGTGTTCCACGACTTGTAAGGAGTACCGCAAAGGCATTCCTTATCATCCTGCGCCTCAACTGTCTGATCTCCGGATCTGTGGTCTCACCTTCAAAACCGCAGTTCCAGCTCAGATTGTCATTTGCACCGTCTGTATTGTTCCAGTTATTATCTTCATTATGCTTTTCATTATAAGTATAGAGATCGTGCAGGGTAAATCCGTCATGACAGGTAAGGAAGTTTACACTTGCATGATATCCTCTCTTTTCAGGCTCATAAATATCTCTCGAACCCATCATTCTCTGAGCTGCCGCTGCCGCACGTCCGTTATCGCCTTTAAGGAATGCCCTCATATCATCTCTGAAACGACCATTCCACTCAGACCAGCGTGACCATGACGGGAATGAACCTACCTGGTAAAGTCCGCCTGCATCCCATGCCTCAGCTATCAGTTTTGTACGTCCAAGGATCGGATCGAAAGCCAGACTCTGCAGAAGCGGAGGCTTCTCCATCGGGCTTCCATCCTCATTACGTCCGAGGATAGTTGCAAGATCGAATCGGAATCCGTCTATATGGTAGTTTGTAACCCAGTAGCGCAGACAGTCAAGGATCAGCTGCTGTACGATAGGATGATTACAGTTAAGGGTATTTCCGCAGCCGCTGAAATTATAATAATATCCCTCAGGCGTCAACATGTAGTAGATATTATTATCTATTCCCTTAAAGCTGAAATACGGTCCATTCTCATTTCCTTCGGCAGTATGGTTAAATACAACGTCCAGAATGACTTCTATATTGTTTTCATGGAAGATACGGATCATTTCCTTTAATTCCATACCTTCCTGATGTTCTTCTTTTACTGATGTATAGCTGGTATTCGGTGCAAAGAAACCAACTGTATTATAACCCCAGTAATCCATAAGCTCTCGTCCGTAATAGTCACGTCGTCCGAGCATTTCATCAAATTCAAAAATAGGCATCATTTCGATCGCATTTATGCCTAAGTCCTTTAAATACTGAAGTTTTTCAAGCACTCCTGCAAAAGTTCCGTTATGGATAACTCCGGAAAGCGGATCTTTTGTAAAGCCTCTGACATGGAGCTCATAGATTATCAGATCCTCCATATCGTGATTCGGCTGCTCAGAATTTCCCCAGTCAAAGTTATTCTTTACTACTCTTGCCTTATAAATTCCGTGATGTCTGGTTCCCCAGACGCTCTGTCCTGTTATTGCCCTCGCGTAAGGATCAAGGATAACCCTGGTCTTGTCAAAGATCTGCCCCTTTGCAAGATCGTAAGGACCATCAAGCTTATAAGCATATTCAAATTTCTCAATGTCAACGCCGAAAACGATCATCGACCAGACATTTCCTATTCTGTAATTATGAGGGAATTTAATGTCGGCAAAAGGAGTCTCCTCCTCAGGTCTGAACAAGAGAAGTTCCACAGAAGTTGCCTGATTTGAATGTATGGTAAAATTAACCCCTACCGGAATAGCGGTTGCTCCATTGATCTCATAAAATCCCGGTCTCACATCATAGCCGGCGATGTGATCGATCGCCTGCATGTGAATCTTACTATCATTTAGCGCCTCTACTCTGACCGCCCGGGCTATATCAGATGCCCTTACATCATCCACAGTAAGCTCTGCCATAGCGTCCCCCTATCATTTCTTTTCATATTAGATACTCTCACCCTTCTACTCCATTTTAACCTTATTTTTTTTATTTTACAATTCAAGAATGACTTGAATTTTATTAAGAACAATAGTAATGTATTAATATCTATACATTTAATTTTTTTTATTTATTTTTTTAATACATCTTTAAATTTTACAGGGCAATCTTGCCTTTTTTGATTATACGAGGTTTTTTATGATACTTGACGATATAGCTTTACACAATTGTATAACGATACAGTGCCACGATAACCCCGATGCAGATGCTCTTGCTTCAGGGCTCGGACTCTATCTTTACTTTTCTTCGCTTCCGAATAGACGTGTAAAACTTATCTATTCCGGAAAAGAAAAACTTTCCAAGAGAAATTTCATTATGATGGTCGAAAAGCTTGATATCCCTATTAGTTATGTCAGTGAGCAATATATACCTGAGGGGATACTGGTAACTGTCGACAGCCAGTACGGAAGCGGAAATGTTACAAAACTCCGTGCCAATGATATCGCTGTTATCGACCACCACCAGCCGGGAAATCTTGACGAAGGCATAATCGCTGATATCCGGCCTGATTACGGAAGCTGTTCCACACTCATCTGGACAATGCTTTTAGAAAAGCATTTCCCGGTGGATGAATACAGTAACCTTCAGACCGCTCTTTATTATGGTCTTTATACGGATACCACCTCTTTCTATGAAATGTATAATCCTATAGACCGTGATATGCAGGATTCACTGAAACCCGACCTTGATCTGATAAGACAGATGAACAATTCGACTCTTAGCGCAAAAGAGCTTGGAATTGCCGGTCTAGCACTTATCAGGGCGATCATTAATGAAAAGCAGCATTTTGCAATTTTATGTGCAGAGGACTGCGATCCGAATATCCTCGGAATGGTAAGTGACTTTGCAATGCAGGTCGATTCGATCTCCACCTGTATCGTTTATACTGAAAGGATCGGAGATATTAAGTTCTCTGTAAGAAGCTGTGATAAAGAGATACATGCTAATGAATTTGCGGTCTTCGTTGCTGACGGAATGGGCAACGGAGGCGGACATTTCGATAAGGCAGGCGGCACAATCTCCAAAGAAGCTTTTGAGAAAAAATATCCTGACATGCACCTTCAGGCTTTCTTTTCGGATTGCTACAAAAAATATCTCAATGCATTTGATATTATCTATGCTTCTGAACACAAGACGGATATTTCCAAGATGGAGAAATACAATATCCGCCGTGTTCCACAGGGCTATGTACTGCTTAACGCCCTCTATCCCGAAGGTACAGATATCAATATCCGTACCGAAGCCGGAGATATTAAAACTACTGTAGAAGCAGACAGCTGCCTGATCCTCGACTCCAGGGGCGGTGTTGTCATTATAGATGCTGAAACCTTTGCAGAACGCTACGAGCAGATCGATGCACCTTTTATTCCGCAAGCGCCTTATTCACCAACTGTGAGAGACAGCTCCGGAAGCCCGAAAATACTTGAACATTTTGCAAAGACCTGTCTCTGTAAATCTGTAATTACAGTATATGCCATGAAACTTGAAAAAAACTTGAAACTTTTCCCTCTCGGAAAAGAATGCTGCTATACCATAGGTCTTATAGGTGACTACCTGGTTGCAGAAAGTGACACCCCCAACGACATCTCTATTGTAGACAGTGAATCATTTGCAACATTTTATAAACCATTCAGATAAAAAGAAGGAAGAAGACTTAAATTATCTTCTTCCTTTTTATTTTACCTTATTTATTTTACTCGTCTTCCTCTTCTTCATCGATTTCTTCAAGTGGTGAGAAAGTATAAGTTTCATCCTCTGTATCGGTCAGAGTTACAGTGTAATGCTTGGTCCTGTAGCCATCTGCCCTGAGAGTTATCACGTGTGTTCCCTTAGTCTTTAAGAAACTGCAGGGAACTATACCCTTATATGAACCGTCAAAATATACCTCCGCATTTGCCGGTCCGTCTATATAGAGTTTTACTGATGATGACAAGGTATCAGTCTTTTCTTCTGTTTCCTCTGTAGCCTCAGATGCTTCTTCCGAAGCTGCTTCAGAAGACTCCTTTGATGACTCGGTCTCCTTATTATCATCTATCTTAAAGCTGTCAGGCAGATAGTTCGAGTCCGCCTTGGTAACAGTTTTAGCAGTGGAATCATTTGAAACAGTTTTAGCTTCTTCTAGTTTTATGCTTATGTAGGCATTTGGCTCTCCCACGCTTAACATTCTCTTGATAGGCGAATATCCATAGGCCTCAACTTCTAAAGTATGTACACCGTATTCCATTTCAACGGGTCTCTTTTCATCAATGAGCTGTCCGTCTATAACCACTTCAGGGCTTATCCCCTCCGGTTCTATTGAGAAAATTACTTTTCCGGTCTTTAGAAGTTCTCCCTTTAGATCGCTCACATTAAGTACCGTTTCCTGTCCTCGCTTGACTTCGGTTTGCTTTTCTCCGCCGTAGCCGTTATAAGCAAGCTGTACTCTGTAATTTCCTTCCGGTATCTCTATCAGCATATCATCGGTAATAACGGTGATTATATCTCCGACTTCTATCCAGCCACCCTTAAATGACTCCTGTCCGAGAATTCTTAAATATCCCATTCCTCCGTCTCTTACCAATGTATATATATCATGGCCATAACCGATCGCTGTCAGCGTATCACCTTCCTTGATCTTTCTGAAAGGAACACTTTCACCTCCGGAAACCACAACCGTTGCATCACTCACCCGGTAATTAACTCCATCATGAGTAAGGACTCCCCGATTAAGATCAAGCTCATAGTCCTTCATGTTTTCAATTTTGAAAATACCTGCCTTCAGCTGCACCGAATTCAGAATTTTCGAATGGGTTGAAACCACGATATCTACTATTTCTCCAATAGTGAACTGACTCGGTACTTTCACTTCTCCGTAGCTGTCCGTAAATTCCGTAAGCCCGTTATAGGAAAAGCTGTAAGCCTCCCCGGTATCAATAGATGAAAAATATATCTGTTTTTCACCTTCATCGACCGAAAGTACAACTGCAGTACCCTGTGCCTTTAAGTCATCCATGTTTACGGCTTCTGTCGCCTGAGTCTCAGTAGCTTCTGTCGTTGTTGTCTCAGCTCTTGCCGACGAACACGCCGTTAACAATAGGGCAAACAGCATTGTGATCACAAGCCCGCGATATTTTTTACCTCTTCCATAAGTATCTCTTTTCTGTTGCATGACGGATCCTCCAATACCCTGTCCAGGAGCTTATTTAACATTTCCCCTAACTCCTTTCCGGGCTTCATTCCAGCTGCAATTAAATCTCCTCCGTTAACAGAGAGCATTTTTAAAGAAATACAGTCCCCTCTATTTATTATAGCACGATAAACCTCCATAAGGCGATCTTCTGCTTCAAGCTTTTCAGCTCTTTTATAATCGCTCTGAGCAGCTATATCCGCTCTGTGAAGTATCAAAAGCAGCGGATATATTTCTTCACCTACTCTGTTTATCATTCTCCTGACTATTTTTTCATCCGGATTCGGTCTGTCATCATGCCATCTTACAAGGCGTTTTACCTTATCGATGGTATTATTGTCATATTTTAATCTTCTTAAGATCTTTACTGCTATCTCTGATCCCTTAAGGTCGTGACCGTAAAAGTGATCAATTCCCTTCGCATCAGTTGATTTAGAATCCGGTTTTCCGAAATCATGCAGCAATAGTGCGATCCTCAAAATCCTGAAATCATCAGCATTTTCGACATCTTCACGTTTTAATGCCTTCATTGCCTGAGCGGTATGCTCTCCAACATTATAGCAGTGATGAGGGTTATTCTGAATCGTCTCTACGCATCGGTCAAATTCCGGAAGAACAACTGCCGTTATACCATTCTCATATAATTTCATTATATAATCCGGGTTATCGGAAAGAATAAGCTTTGTAAGCTCGATATTTATACGCTCTGCAGAGATACGCTCAAGAGTAGGTGCAAGCTTTTTCGCTGCCTTTACTGTCTCTTCCTCGATGTCAAAATTCAATACCGCTGCAAAACGAAATGCTCTGAAGATCCTCAATGCATCTTCTTCAAATCTGGACTCGGCAAAGCCAACAGCCCGGATGATCCCCTTTGACAGATCCTCAATTCCGCCAAATTCATCAACCAATCCGTCGCGTTCATTGTAGGCCATGGCATTTATTGTAAAGTCTCTTCTCGCCAGATCCTCACGCAATACGGGCGTAAATTCAACATTCTTCGGATGTCTGGAATCTTCATATTCTCCATCGATCCTGTAGGTAGTTACCTCGTAGCCGTTCTCTTTTATCATTATCGTAACGGTACCATGCTGGATTCCGGTATCTATAGTTCTTCTGAAAAGAGCCTTTACTTCATGCGGTTTTGCTGAAGTCGTGATATCCCAGTCAGCAGGTTCACGTCCCAATAAAGCGTCACGAACGCAGCCTCCGACGGCATATGCCTCGAAGCCTGCGTTCTCTATGGTTTCTATTATAAATTTTACATCATCAGGTAGAATTATTTTATAATTCATGATTTTTCCAGCACCCTTACTGTCTGATTTGCAATTGATATCTCCTCATCTGTAGGAACTACCATAAGCGCAACCTTATCAGAAGGCTTTGAAAGGAAGAATTCTTCTCCCCTGAGCTTATTCTTCTCACTGTCAAAGCTCGTTCCGAGGAATGTCAGATATGAAGATATTTTCTCACGTACTGTGCAGTTATTCTCACCTGCACCTACTGTAAATACTATGGCATCAACGCCGCCCATTTCTACTGTATAGGCTCCGATATATTTTGCAACTCTTAAAGCATATACATCAAGTGCGGTCTCAGCCTTTTTGTCACCCTTTGCTGAAGCCTCAGCGAGATCTCTGAAATCAGATGAAAGTCCATCTGAAAGTCCTAAGATTCCGGATTCTTTATTAAGAATACCTATTACTTCTGCAGCTGAAAGGTTTTCCTTCTGCATGATATAGGTTATTGCCGAGGGATCGATATCTCCCGAACGTGTTCCCATTACAAGACCCTCGAGAGGTGTGAGACCCATTGAAGTATCTACACATTTTCCCTTTTTAACGGCGCTTATGGATGCACCGTTTCCAAGGTGACATACTATGATATTAAGCTCGCTGATATCTTTTCCAAGTATCTCCGCTGCCCTGTGTGATACATAATCATGGCTTGTTCCATGGAATCCA
>JAIKZC010000220.1 GCA_024682575.1 Lachnospiraceae bacterium
CAGCACCACCCCCGTTACCGCTCATGCAGTAACGTATAAATATTAGTTTATAAATTTGTGGAGAAATTGATGAAAATGTGATAAAGCTGTGAATCAACTTAATATAGAAATGCTTTAGAACCCCTTATTAATACTCTCCCCACATGTTTACCTCAGATAAATAAAAATAATAATTTATATCGCTCCTGAAAATCCGCTGTGCGACAGTACCCCAACTACTGCCGCACAATCCAGATTATCACATACGTTCCGGAGCCTCCATTCCGAGAACGTCTATGCAGGATTCCAATATCTTAAGACTGAACTTCAATAATGCGATCCAGCCTTCCTTCTTCTTATCGTCTGTTTCAGACAAGATCTTTGTTCCATGATAAAATCTATTGAAATTATTTGCTAATTCATAGATATATGCACATATCCTGTGTGGAGCAAGTTCTTCAAATGCACCACTCATAACCGCACTGTACTGTGCCTCAGTAAGCATAAGTGCTCTCTCTTCTTCAGATACCGGTTCATTTATGGAAAGTCCTTCACTCTTTCCGCCATTCTCAGCATATTTACGAAGGATCGACTTAATTCTTACCATGGTATACATTATATAAGGACCTGTATTACCCTCAAATGATGTAAATTTATCTATATCAAATACATAATCTTTTGATGCCTGATTTGAAAGATCACCGTATTTGATAGCACTTAAAGCAACTATCTTTGCGGTCTCCTTTGCCTCTTCTTCAGAAAGCTCGATAGAATCACTGTCTGTCATCTTCTTAAGCATTTCTTCGTTAACATCGGCTATGAGATTTTCAAGTCTCATTACTCCGCCCGCACGGGTCTTAAAAGGCTTTCCGTCTTTTCCGTTCATTGTACCGAATCCAAGGAAATCAAGCTTTGTATCCTCAGGAACAATTCCTGTCTTCTTTGAACATCTGAATACCTGTACAAAATGCAGTGACTGTCTCTTATCAACTACATAAATAACCTGATCCGGCTTGAAATCTTTCTCTCTTTCAACAAGTGTTGCAAGATCTGTTGTCGTATAAAGAGCCGCTCCGTCAGATTTAAGGATCATGCATGGAGGAACTTCCTTTGTATCGCTCTCTTCTGCGACATCAACTACCAAAGCTCCCTGACTTTCATATGCAAAGCCGTCTTTTTTCATTTTCTCGACCATATCCGGAATATATGGATCAGCGTCTGATTCACCCTTCCAGAGATCAAAGTCAACATTAAGATTACTGTAGTTTTTCTTAAGGTCTGCTACGGAAATATTTATAATATGTTTCCAGAGTGCTCTGTATCCCCTGTCTCCATGCTGAAGCTTAAATGTAGCATCCATAGCGGCATTTTTGAAATCTTCATCTTCCTTTGATTTGCCGGATGCTGTAGGATAGATCTCCTCAAGCTCTGACAGTGTAAAAGGTGCTTCCTCAGGATAGTCACCTTCAAAACTCTCATCAAAATACGGAAGATCAGGCTTTCTCTCTTTAAGTTCAGTGATTATAAGTCCCATCTGAAGACCCCAGTCACCGAGATGCACATCACTTGTTACATCATGACCCATGAGTCTTGCAAGTCTTTTAACACTCTCACCGATAATAGCTGAACGAAGATGTCCTATATGAAGCGGCTTTGCTACATTTGGTCCGCCGTAATCTATAACGATCTTTCTTTTATTTCCGGAAGTTTCAAGTCCAAGTCGCTCATCTGCATCCATAGCAGTTAAATATTCACGTAAATATGAAGGATTCAGTTTCATATTCAAAAATCCCGGTCTTACAGCTTCCACCGAAGAAAAGTATTTAGAATCAGCCAACTCCTTAACTACAGCCTCGGCTATGTCAAAGGGATTTTTATGAAGTTTCTTTGCGCCGGCCATAGCTCCGTTGCACTGAAATTCACAAAGGTCAGGTCTATTGGAAAGTCCTACTTTTCCCAGTTCCCTGTCAAATCCCGCTGCTTCAAAAGCAGCACCGACTTCTTTTGTCAATAAATCCGTTAAATTCTGCATTATTTCTTAATTCTCCAAATATTCTTTCTATCTTAAACTTCAGACTGTTTCTTCCCTTTTGGAATATACGCAGCCGCAATAGTTCTGCCTATATAGATTATACTCTCTTGATAACTCGATCGAACGCTTATAACCTTCTTTTTTCTTAAAATCAGAAGGAAGGTGCTTTACTCCATATATACCAGAAAGCATCTCTCCTATATCATTGATTTTTGTTGAATTCTTTAATGGGCTTATCGAAAGTGTTGTTGTAAAATAGTCAAAGCCGTTTTCAGCTGCATAAACTGCTGCTTCTCTCATTCTGAGTTCATAACAGTTAAAACATCTTTCGCCGCCCTCAGGCACCTTTTCGAGTCCACGAGCCATTTCATAAAAAGGTTTTGAATCATAATCTTTTATGATTATCTGAGCTTTAATACCTGACTCCTTAACAAATCGCCTAAGTTCCTCTGCACGCTTGATATACTCAGCTTCTGAATCCATATTCGGATTATAGAAAAATACCGTGATATCAAAATGCGGCTCTAAATATTCCAGGCAATAACTGGAACAGGGAGCGCAGCATACATGCAGCAAAAGCTTAGGCTTAGCCTCATCAGGCTTAAAGCTTTCGATCAGCTTATCGAGCTCTTTGCTGTAATTTCTCTTATTCACTTATTTATTCCGTTTCAATAATTAAGACCTTTGAAAATGTTTCTATACACAGGCAATATTTTACCTATCTAAAGAAACAATTTCAAGGTCTTTTTTCATTCTAAAACCCTATATACTCTTAAGCCTTACCTCTTCTTGCCACTTTTGCAATATCTATAGGCAGCGGGAAAAGATTTGCTTTTTCGTTCTCCATGCTTGTAAGCAGAGCTGCTGCTGTATCGATGGAAGTAAATACATTAACACCTGTCTCGATCGCAGTACGCCTTATAAGGAAACCGTCTCTTCTCTTATCGAATCCCTGTGTAGGTGTATCGATTATGAGATCGATCCTGTGTCCTAAAATAAGATCCATTACCGTAGGACTTTCCTGTGAAAGCTTGTTTACACGACGAACCGGGATTCCGTTTTCTCCGATCGCCTTTGCAGTCGAACGTGTTGCATAGATCGTATATCCAAGTCTGTCAAATCTTCTTGCAATATCAACAACTTCACTCTTATCAGTATCCTTAACGGTTATGATCACCTGCTTATACTTAGGAAGCTTAATACCTGCTCCAAGGAATGCCTTATAAAGTGCTTCGTTGTAATCCTTTGAAATACCAAGGCACTCACCTGTGGATTTCATCTCAGGTCCAAGGCTGATCTCAGCTCCATAGATCTTCTCAAAAGAGAATACCGGCATCTTGATCGCAAAGTAATCTGCCTCAGGCTGAAGTCCCGGCTCATATCCAAGTGATCTTATTGACTCACCGAGAATAGCCCTCGTCGCGATATCAACGATCGGAATTCCCGTAACCTTGCTGATGTAGGGAACAGTTCTGGATGAACGTGGATTTACCTCGATACAGTATACTTCCTCGCCCATTGCGATAAACTGGATATTTATCATACCTACGACATTCAGTGCTCTCGCAAGCCTCTTTGTATATTCAGCGATCGTAGCCTTTACTCCGTCTGATATTGACTGCGCGGGGTAAACAGAGATCGAGTCTCCGGAATGGATTCCGGCTCTCTCAATATGCTCCATTATACCCGGG
>JAIKZC010000231.1 GCA_024682575.1 Lachnospiraceae bacterium
CAGGAAGGAATAATTTATGTTCAAAGAAGAATTTGAAGCAGCCGCAAAGGCTGCACGAGTTAAATCTGACTTATTAAAAAAGAAACCCTTTAGTTATTTTCTTTTATCCGTTTTAGCCGGAATGTTTATTGGAATAGGCGGTCTTTTTGCATTTTCAGCCGGAGGTCAGCTCGCAGGTGCTCCTGCAACAAAGATCGTTATGGGCGCCTCCTTCGGAGTTGCTCTGAGTCTGGTTGTTTTTGCCGGTGCAGAACTTTTTACCGGAAATAATTTCTGCATGACAGCAGGTCTTTTAAGAAAAACTGTTAAACTGTCAGATGCCATAAAACTCTGGATCGTCTGCTGGATCGGAAATCTCACCGGCGGTATAATACTTTCTGCGTTCTATACTCTTACCGGTCTGGGAAACGGAGCTGTTGGTGAATTTATGGCAGCCGGTGCTCTGGCTAAGATATCCGCAGGATTTCTACCACTTCTTACAAGAGGTATCCTCTGCAATTTTCTTGTATGTCTGGCTGTATGGTGCGGCTTCAGATGCAAAAGCGAATCCGGTAAACTCATAATGATCTTCTGGTGTCTTATCGCCTTCTTTACTGCAGGCTTTGAACACTGCATAGCAAATATGACTATCCTTACGGCAGCTTTCTTTAATCCTTCCGGCTATGATATCAGCTTAAACGGGATCATCTGGAATCTTGGAGTTGTGACTCTCGGAAATATGATCGGAGGAATTTTCTTTCTGGCTCTGCCCTACGGCATTATTTCAAATGAATAAAAAATATGCTGCCCGTTTGAGGCAGCATATTTTTTATAATGAAATTATTCCAAATAGAACTCCTGCTATCAGGCATATGATACTTATACCCCAAAGCCAGAAGAATGATGCTTTGATATGATCCTTAATCTCAACTCCTGCAAGACCAACTCCCAGGAAGGTTGCCGGAACTACAGGACTTATAAATGTTGCGCAGTTTCTGCATACAACCATTGCAACACCTGTCTGAGCCGGATCTACCCCGAATTTTGAACCTACGCCCATAAGAATCGGGAGTAAACCATAGAAGTATGAATCTGTACAGAAAGCAAGTGTAAGCGGTACTGATAATATACCTATTATTAAAGGGAGGAAATGTCCCATTGAAGTCGGAATACAGTTTGCGATAACAGTTGCCATATGATCCATGATACCTGACTGTTCCAAAACTCCAAGGAATACACCGGCTGCAAAAAGTGTAGATGCCATCATGATCGCCGGACCTGAATGAGACTTAATTATCTTATTTTGAAGCTTTGCTCCCGGATAATTTACGATAAGAGCAATAACGCAGCCTATCATGAAAAGCAGATATGACGGAACATCTAAAAATACTAATCCGATTATTATTGCCAGGGTTAATAAAAGATTAAATACAAACATCTTTGGTCTGGCAAGTTCCTTCGCTTCTGTTTCTTCCTTCTCCTCAACAACTACAAATTCAAGATCCCCATCTTTTTTGTGACCGGCTGCCAGAGCAAGTGTTCCTGTAAGGCCTGCACCTCTCTTGATTTCTGCATGTCCCCAAAATACAGCTGTTCCAAGAGCAAGCACTACACCGACTATCTGCATAGGCATAAGGTCAACCCATAATGTATTTGCTTCAATCGATAAAACCGAAGCAGCTCTCATTGTGGGACCTCCCCATGGCATGAGATTCATTACGCCCATTGCTGTTACACAGATAAGAAGAAGTGTTGTAGCTCTCATATGAAGCTTTTTGTAAATTGAGAGCATTGCCGGAATCGTAATAAGGAATGTAGAGGCTCCGCCGCCATCCAGATGTCCGATCATTGCAATAATACATGTCATCACTGCAACTCCCATAACATTGTTTCCTACTTTTTTGACTAATGCATTTATTATCTTGTCAAACATACCTACATCAGTCATGATTCCGAAGAACAGTACCGAGAAAAGAAACAGGCAGGCAGTTGATGATGTATCCGCTACACCCGCCTTTACAAAATCGCCAACCTCTGAAATTGTGAATGTTCCGGTCAGGATCAGGATCAGCGCTGTCACAGAAGAAACACCCACAAATGCAAGTGAAGGAACTGTGACATTTTTCAGTAATAGGGTTATTACCAATATTATTGTGGCAAAGCCTAAAACTGCTAACATTATTTCGTTCATTTTTCAATGACCCCCTTTGCTTATGTTAGGATCATTATAATTTTTCAACCTTACAGCAGTTCATGCTTCAGCTTACATTCTGTTAAGGTTTAGATTAAGATATATTAAGGTTCTCAAAAAGCCTGCAAAAAAGGGGCCTGCAGCCAAGCTGCAGACCCATTGATCTACCCCAGAACCTTATGGATTTCTTCGAGTATTCTGGCATCCGATACAGGCTTTTCGACATAAGCATCTATAAAGCCATGTTGTTTTGCTTCAATGATGTCTTTCTTTACCTGATCCGCCATTATTATCTTTATCATATCCGGATACATTGCATTGATCGACGTCGCAAATAAAATTCCACTATCACCCTTTCCTGTCCGTGATATCTCCTGATCGATCAATATTACATCAAACTTTTCGTTACTGAGTTTTTCTTTTGCCTCTTTAGTATTGTTGACCGAGCTTATTGCTATACCGAGCTTATTAAAACGTCTTTCCAGTAATCTTAAAACCTTGCCATTATCATCTATTGCAAGAATTCTCATACTGTCATCCTCTGAGGATTTTTTTATTGTCATATCAACGTCTGTCTGATTTGCCTTTGGAAAATATATATAAAATTCTGTTCCAACACCCACTTCACTCTTAACAAAAATATATCCATTATGAGAATGTACTATTTGTTCTGCTACTGACAGTCCCAGTCCCGTTCCGGCGCCACCTACTTTTGTTGTAAAAAACGGATCAAAAATACATTTTATCAGATCAGGTTCTATTCCACATCCGTTATCAGTAATCTTCAAACAGAGGAAATCATTCAATATCTCCCCTATTTCCGCATCATGTCTTTTTTCAATTTCCTCTCTTGATACTGCCTCTCCATATATACTTACTATTCCTTCTTTTTCCTTCCCTATCGCATGAAATGCATTTACACAAATATTCAGGATTACCTGATTCAACTGGGTTTCATTTCCCAGATAGCCTTCCTGCTCAAAGGCTATTTCTTCATGAATCGATATATTTATGGGACATACCGAACGAACCATTTTCACAGAACGTCTGATTGCTTTTTTTATCGGTATAAAAGTAAAGACCGTTTCCATGTTTTTCCTGCTGAGTCCTGCTATTTGTTTAATGATATCTTTTGCCTTATCAGATGCCTCAAATATTTCCCTTGCAAAATCGGCCTCTTCTGAATCATTCGGAAGACTCATTAACAGCATTTCCGAATAACCCATGATCGGAGTCAGGAGATTATTAAACTCATGGGCAATCCCCCCGGTCATTGTTCCCATGATCTGAAGTCTCTGCTGATGGGCAATAACTTCCTCGCCTCTCTTTGTCTCTTCAAGAACCTGGTTTAAATCCCTCAGGTATTCAATCTCCTTCCTTGTTTTCTGTCCTTTTAATATCTGCACTATAATAATAACTGCAAATATTATCAATATAGAAAGTATTCCGATAAATGAATAAAAAATACTCCAAAATCCCGCCATAAGAGGTTTATAGATATCATCATAATCCATGACCGTGGAAATTATTATGAATCCATTTCCACATTTAACATTATGAAATGCTGAGATCTTTTTTGTCCTTGGCAGATCTTCATTTGTCCACCAATATGAATAATATTCAGCTATCCCGGATTCATTCTCTGTCTGATTTTTTATAAGTTCCTCAAGGCTTTCCAGGTCAAGTTCGCCATAGAGCTCTTTTCTGCCTTCTATCGCAGTTTTACCCAACTGTTCTTCTCTGGGATGCATATATATCACGCCTCTTGAATTTTTCAGAACAACATATCCATTTGTACCAAGTCTTATTCCGGAGATCATTTTTCTGTAATACTCTTTAGTATCAACCAACATTTTTATACTGATCCCATTTGTCATTTTCCTTTCAAAAGCAAAATAAATATTTCCGTCCTTTGCCTGGGTGATCATCATTTTCGAATCATCTCCGCAATCAAAAATATCAAATATTTTTTCCTCTTCATAATCCGAATCCTTAAAAAGAATTGCACCGATTCTATCAGTACATATGACATCCTTAACATACAGAGTATTATTTTTAAGGTATGTCGTAACTATACGGTCTCTCCATTCACTATCCGATACTCCGCTGTGCTCAAATTCCAAAAACTGACACATATATTTGAGATCTCTTGAATATCCCAACAGATTCTCCTCCATATTTCCTGCCAGTGTTTCCGAGATCAGCATCATCTGTTCTTTTTGTTTGTCTATAACATCATCCCTGTAGTTTTCCCAGTAATTCCAACCAATATAACCAATAAGACCAACAAGAACTATAACCATTATGATCAGTAACGGAACCATGTATTTTCTTTCAGATATTTTTTTCATTTTTGCAGTCTTTCTTTTTATTCTCATAAAATACTCCCTAAAAGATTCTGCTTTCTCTTCATCAAAAATATAGCCCGGAATTCACAAAACCTTCATATTTTCAATGTTTGACACTGTTTTTCCATTATATTATAATATTTTTCATTGAGTGCCAACTTATATAATTAATTCAAAAAGGGGTATCTTATGTCCGACAAAGTACTTATTGTTGACGATGATGAAGCAATTTGCAAAATGTTATCCAAGGTCATGGACAGTAATGATCTTGAATCCGATATTGCAACCTGCGGCACCGAAGCATTAAACAAATTACAAAAGCACTCCTACGACATCATCCTCATGGATGTTATGATGGATGACATTGAAGGCTTTGAGGTTATCAAAAAAATCCGTTCAAGAGGAATTCAGACTCCTGTCATAATAATAAGCGGACGAAGTGAAGATTACGATGCTCTGTACGGTCTCTCTGTCGGAGCCGATGACTATATTACAAAGCCTTTCAGACCGATCGTTGTAGGTGCTAAGGTCAAGGCTCTTATCCGCCGCAATAAAAATCAGATTTTATCATCTAATTCAGTTATTGAATGCGGATGTTTCAAATATGACACCACAACACTCCGTTTCTATAAAAATGGTGAGGAAATAGAGCTCTCAGCCAAGGAAAACAGCCTTATGCTCCTTTTTATGTCTCATCCAGATCAGGTATTTACTAAAGAAATGATCTATGAACATGTATGGGGCAATTCAGTTGTAGTTGATGACAATACGGTTATGGTTTATATAAACCGCCTCAGAAATAAGATTGAGGATAATCCGCAAAAATCCAGGTATATCCTCACCGTACGCGGAACAGGCTACAGATTCCGTGCAGACGATATTCCTCAAAGTTGAGAAATATAAATAGTGAATATTATAAAAACTGCCCATTCATATCATAAAAACGGGCAGTTTTATTTTTACTGCATTATATAACTAAATGTCGATTCCGGTACAAGTGATCTCACGAGATCATAATTTTTCTCTTTGATAAGTTCCCTTACTTTTGACGCACTTATGATCTGATCTTTATATTTCTTTCTGGGAATCTCTATTAAATGAATTCCATATCTAGGCAATTCCTCATGAAGACAGCTGTTATATTCACCTGTGATCCTACAATCAGGTTCATTTCCTACATAACGGTATTTTATATTAAGTCTGGGAGCGATCACTTCGGAAAAAAGCATTATATCTAATTTACAGTTTGCCTTTCTTGCTTTATTTTTTTCTTTTAAGAAATATGTCGGAAAAGTCGCTGATGAAATGAGATAATCAGATGTCTTATGCAGGATAATATTGGGAATATCTTTAGTTCCCCTAAGAACAAGCTCATAACGTTCTTTTGCAGGTATTTCACTCCTTTTATCCGAAAGTACAAACAAATGAACGTAATCACATTCCATAGCGGCCTGTTCGATAAGAAACCTGTGTCCTAATGTAAAAGGATTACAATTTGCCACTATAGCCCCGATCTTCTTTTTAGGATCAAGTGCTTCCTTTGGACATTCAGCCAGTATATCATTCAGATATCCGCTTATACCGGATTTACGGTTTTCCATAAAAAGAATATCCTCAGTTTTTAATATGCTATAAAAACTCAAATCCTCAAACATTTCTATATTTTTCGGTTTTGTATATATAAAAAGATGCGGACGCCCACGTTCAAATTCATATTGAATTAAATGACTCATTATTGAAGCAGCTATCCCTTCTCCCCTATGAGCCGGATCAACAGCTATACATTTAAGCACATTTTCTTCAACTGAGCCTGTTCCAACTATTTCGGAATTCTCATTCAATATACATATACTGTACTCTATCCCATCATCATAATCCAGTTCAACGCTTTTTAGAAACTCTTTCAAACGTTCTAATTCTCTGCCCTTCAAGGGCTTTCCTTCAAGTATCATAATATTCACCTGTTTATTCTTCTTAAGCAAGCCCCTTTAAGCAAATAGTTATATGCGATCATGTCTCGTCAGTATATACAGAAAAACCGTAACAGCCAGAAGATCTGCAGAGCCTCCGGGACTTATATTCCATTCAATAAACTGTTTATCCAGCCTGATCAAAAAATCTCTCCAATCGGATCTGTATGCTCCTCCTGAGCTGACAAATTCATTCGAAATTGTCTGAACCTCTCTCAATCTATTTTCATCAGACCTGGACAATATATTGCTATCCTCTGTTCTAGCCATCAGTTTCAAAAGAGTCTGTAATTTCACCCTTTCAAATTCATGTCCTTTATTTACACCTTCTATCATTTCCGGAAGTGCGATATCCACAACTTCTCTATAGCCCATTATGGCTACTCCACGCACTCCGGCAGATCCGTATTTTTGATAAATATCCTCACCATGTGTCTGCGGTCTGTAAAAATTCATAAAACATAGTTCTTTTAACAGAGTTTCCCTGACCATTTCCTGTTCAATTTCAATTATTTCATCAAGAATAAATCTTTTATTCCTTTTATATGCAATTACAGCTGCTGCTGTCAAAATCCCTATTGAGAAAATGATCCCCTTATGCGTATTGACACCATCAGTTGCCTGATACATTGCAATTTCGGCAGCCTTGCCTATTTTTCTGATATCGTGAAAAACAAGTTCCGGGCTCATATATCCATCATAAGCAGATTCTGCTATTTTCTTAAAATACGGAGCCAGAGCATTTGCACTGTTAATAAAAGTCTTAAAGGTCATGTCTTTGTGAGCCCCATTAGAAATCCTATCTACAAGACCCGGCTTGGGGCTGGTTATCAGTTCTTCGATCAAAGACCTGTATGCAGCTTCAGCAAGAAAAGCACACAAAGTATTCTTCTCTGATAAAGCTCTTCCGTAGTTATAAGATAGTTTTTTTGTCAAATACATAGCAAACTCTCCGATATGATCTCCTTAGTCCTTTTTACCAGTTCTTCTACACTATGTTCCCTGCTTCTCCCGCAAACTTTTGCACTCTTACCACAGATCAGGCATTTTCTTTCTTCTTTACCTATATCACTTCTGCTTACCTGAAATCCATCAGGGCGATATACATCTATATCATATAATCGTCCTATCCCGGAGCCTTCTTCCAGATCGATCAGTCCGGCTTTAACCTCTTCTGCAGCTTTCGTTTTTAGAGAAAAAACAGCAATATTCCCAGCTTTTTCACTTATAATAGTTTCTTTATTTATCTTGTACTTTTTTTCTGTTAATAATTTATTCAGGCTCTTTTCTGCTCCCATAAACACTGAAAAAATCTCTTCATTATTTTTTCCGGGTCCCGGAATATTCAAGCCAAGGCTTACAAGAATGCAGTCAGCAAATTCATTTCTTAAATTTTCCACGAGCCTTACTTTCTTTTCTCGAAAATCAAGCATTTCCTTTAATGAAACTTCCATCTGCTCCTGCATCTGTAATACCTCCGCTTTTCATCTATATAAATGCAGCTGCGCTGCGGGCCTGTTTGGTACTTGTTTTACTTTATCAGACGGAACCCGCAGTAAATGCGGATTCCTGCAATAAAGTGACCAAAACACATAAATTTTAAATGCAAATTGCAGGAACGCACATTTAATGTGGGTTCCTGCAATAAAATCAGCAAAAGATATTTTACATTGCTCCATGTATAAGGTTCAAAACTGTATCAAGTCCCTCAGCATCCATCTGTCCCGGAGCTGAAACCTTTCCTACTGCACCAAATGTTGCTGCAGAGCCAAAAGATTCACCACAGAGTC
>JAIKZC010000246.1 GCA_024682575.1 Lachnospiraceae bacterium
GCGGCGCTGGATGTACTTTGCTATATATTTGTGGTAAGTATCGGTCTTGCGATCCTTTTTAACAGAAATGCTTCTTCGGGAGGACTGGACATCGTAGCGAAGATTTTGAACAAATATCTGAGGATAGATTTGGGAAAAGCCATGTCCGGCGCAGGATTATGTGTGGCGATGTCTTCAATCCTGGTTTATGACACCAAGACCTTGATATTGAGCTTACTCGGAACCTATTTTAACGGAATGATCCTTGATCATTTTATATTCGATCAGAAGCTTAAGCGAAGAGTCTGCATAGTATCACCTTTTGAAAAGGAGATCCGAAACTTTATTTTAAATGAACTGCACAGCGGAGCCAGCATTTACAAGGTGATAGGCGCCTATCGCATGCAGGAACACGATGAGATCATCACGATCGTTGATAAAAGCGAATTTCAGAAGCTGATGACCTACATCGATAAGATAGATCCCCAGGCATTTGTCACTGTCTACAAGGTCAGCGACATGCAGTATATCTCAAAGGATATGCCGGAGAGGGTATTCTGATAATCAATAAAAAGACAGGAAATCTAAGCAGAACTTAGATAAAGCTTGACATCTCCCCATGATTTTAGTATTTTATTCAGTAAACAACAAAGGCGTTTTTGCATATTAGCATGCAAAAGCGCCTTATTTTTTATGGGAGAAAACTGGAATGGCTATTGAATTATCGAGACTGATTGAGAAGGTGGCCCATATGGACATTAGATTGATCGCGGGAGAGGGTGGTCTGTCCAATTATGTTACATGGGTACACATGGCAGAAACAGTAGAAGCTTCGGATTATATGGATGGAGGCCAGCTGGCGTTTACTACGGGGATCGGACTGGGTTCAAAGGATGATATATTAAATCTGATAGAAGCTTTTTATCAAAAACATATGGCGGGAGCCATTATCAATATCGGACCCTTTATAGAATCAATCCCCGAGGAAGTGAAGGCTTTTTGCAACAGGCATGATTTCCCGCTCTTTGTAGTGCCCTGGAAAATACATTTGGCGGAGATCATGAGGATATGCTGCTTTGCGATAACCAAAGATGAGCAGAGGATGATGGAAACATCTGCGGCATTTAAGAATGCGATATTTTTCCCAAAGCAGGAGGAACTCTATGTAGTGCCTCTGTCGCAGAGATCCTTTAAGGTGAACTGGAAATACAGTGTTGCGGTGATAAAACTTAAGTCTAATGCAAAAAAGCTGGACAGCCGTCTGGAGGCGCTGGCCGCAACTATGGAAAATATCATTAAGCACAAAGATAACAATTCTGCGATCTTTGTAAATGATATGGAGCTTATTCTGGTATTGTCAGATATGACAGAGGAAAAGCTGATCCCTGAAATTAAGGAGATAAAAGCTGACTTCAAGCGATTTTTATCAGAGGATGAAAGCATTACAATGGGAGTCGGAAGGCTTACAAAGAGTGTGCGCTGTCTTTATAAAAGCTATAATCAGGCAAAAGCGATCCAGAGACTGCAGGAACTCGGGAAAATAGGCGATGAGAATATTTTTTACACCAACCTCGGAATCTACCGCCTGCTGATGGGAGTAGAAAACCGTGAGATCGTAAAGGATTATTATAACCAGACCTTACGGGAGATCATAGATTATGATTCGGCGAATAATTCGGATCTATGTCTGACGCTCCGCACTTATCTGAACCACGACGGAAGCGTAAAAGAGACGGCGGAGGAACTCTTTGTGCACCGCAATACGATAAATTATAAATTAAATAAAATAGAGGAATTACTAGGGATCGAAATGTCATCATTGGAATCCCGCGCGGAACTGATCATTGCATTTAAGCTAATGGACATCATGTGATAAGTAAATCCTTAAAAAGCAGCCCGGATATCGGAGCTGCTTTTTTTATGCCCACCCCTTGTGCCGATGCACAAAGAACTTTGTGTTTTGACTTATTGTTTTAAGCCGCAGGAAAAATATAATGTCTATTAAAAAGAAAGCGAGAGGAAAAAGATTATGGGAATGACAGGAAATGAAATAAAAGAAATGCAGAAAAAATATGTTTTACAGTCCTGGAGCAAACAGGCTGCCATAAATCCGATACCGGTCGAGAAGGCTGAAGGAATTTACTATTATGATTTTGACGGAAACCGCTATACAGACATGGCTTCACAGCTCGTTAATCTGAATCTCGGATATGGAAATAAAGATATCGCAGATGCCATAAAGGAGCAGGTTGACCGTTACTGCTACATCGGACCGGGTCTTGGAGCTGAGCCCAGAGCAAAGCTTGCAAAGATGATAATCGACCTGCTTCCGGACAGCTTCGGAAAAGTATTTTTTACAAATGCTGGTGCAGATGCCAATGAAAATGCGATAAAGATCGCAAGAATGTTTACAGGAAGAAAGAAAGTTTTCAGCCGTTACAGAAGTTATCACGGATCATCCTTTGGAGCAGGTAACCTTACCGGTGAGCCGAGACGTTATCCCTTAGAGCCGGGAATCCCCGGATTTGTCAAATTCTTTGATCCCTATATTTACAGAGAGCCGATTGAATTTAAGTCAGAGGAAGAGGCGACTAAATATTATCTTGCAAAATTAAGAGAGCAGATAATCTATGAGGGAGCTGACAACGTGGCAGCGATCGTTATGGAGACAATAACCGGTTCAAACGGTATCATTATCCCGCCGAAGGGATATCTGCCGGGCGTTAGAGCAATCTGCGATGAATTCGGTATCGTAATGATCTGTGATGAAGTAATGGCAGGCTGGTGCAGAACAGGCAAGATGTTCGCATTTGAAAATTTCGATGTTGTACCGGATATCGTTACCTTTGCAAAGGGCGTGACCTGCGGATATATTCAGCTCGGAGGTGTTGCCGTATCTAAAAAGATCGCAGGTTATTTCGACGATCATCTTTTATCCTGCGGCCTGACCTACAGTGGACATCCCCTTGCCTGTGCAGCCGGAGTGGCATGTGTAAACTATTATTCAAAGGCGAATATTCCTGAACATGTCAGAGAGGTTGGAAAAGTTCTCGGGGACACACTTGATGAGCTTAAGGAAAAGCACCCCTGTGTCGGAGATGTGAGACATATCGGATTATTCTCCTGTGTTGAGCTCGTTAAAGATAAGGCAACAAAAGAGCCGCTTGTTTCCTATGGAAAGGATCCGGAAGGACTTATGGGAAAAGTAATAGGACTTTTGAAAGAAAGAAAATTTATGACATATTCCCATGAAAATATGGTATTTGTCTGCCCGCCTCTTATCATTACAGAGGATCAGCTTAAAGAAGAACTCATAAAACTCGATGAAGTGCTTTCGATCGTTGACAACAGTTTTCTTGCTTAAGAAGAAAATAAAAGAAAAGAGGTGGCATATGGCAGATTTTGCAATCCCGGCGCATCTGGTCGTTGGAAATAAAGCTTTGGAAGAAGCAGCTCAATATTTAAGATCATACGGAAACAGGACTCTTATAGTAACCGGCCCCCATCTTTCAAGATCACCGATGGTTGCTTCTTTGAAAAAGTTACTTGAAGAGATAAATATATGCTATTACGTTTTTGACGAGATCATAGGAGAACCTACGGATGAGATGATCACGAAGGGGGTGGAGGCTTTCAGAAAAAGCAGAAGCTCATTTGTGATAGGGATCGGCGGAGGAAGTCCGCTGGACTCGGCAAAGGCGATCGCTGCAATGTCGGTGCAGGATAAGGGAGTTGGAATTGCTGATCTCATGGGAAAAGAGATCGAGGGTCCCGTTCCCAAAATAGTGGCTATACCTACAACATCGGGCACAGGTTCGGAAGCGACAAAATTTACAGTAATAACAGATACAAAAAAAGACGTAAAGATGCTCCTCGCGGGCAGATGCCTGATCCCGGATCTCGCGATTATTAATTATGAATATACGATGGACATGCCAAAGAGCGTGACGGCATCCACCGGACTGGATGCGCTGACACATGCGATAGAAGCCTATAGTTCAAAAAAAGCTTCGCCGCTTACGGACCTTTATGGATTATCGGCAGTAAAGCGCATCATGAAATATCTGCCGCTCGCATACAGAAACGGAAACGACAGTATTGCGAGAGAGCAGATGTCACTTGCGGCATTTGAAGCAGGTGTCTGCATAAATAATTCGAGCGTAACACTGGTACACGGAATGAGCCGACCGATAGGTGCACTTTTCCACGTTCCGCATGGCAAAAGCAATGCAATGCTTTTAGGAGAATGCCTGGGATTTGCAATGGACGGCGCCTTAAAAGAATTCGCTGAGCTCGGAAGGGCCTCGGGAGTTGTTGAAAATAATGCGGATGATCATGAGGCGGCAAAAGCTTTTATCGAAGCGGTTAAAGAAATCGTCCGAATATGTGAGATCCCGACCTTAAGAGGGGCCGGAATCGATGAGAATAAATTTACCTGGATGATCCCTAAAATGGCAGCGGATGCGATCGCATCAAAAAGCCCTGCCAACACCAGAAAAGAGATAACGCAGGAGGACTGCGAAAAGCTCTACCATAAACTGATATCTGCATAATGTGCCATAGCACAATGACTTTTGTGCCTTGGCAAATTGAAGAAAAAATTAAGAATCCGTATACTTGTAACATCAAAACACAGCAATGGCGCTGATGAAAAGCCATTGCTGTGTTTTTTTATTAAATTAAGAAAGAAAAGAGGAACCGGTTATGAGTGAAGCAAGAGAAGTTGAGATCAAAACAAGAAACCTGGGCGTAACATTTCAGGATAATGAAGGAAATGATGTTGCTGCATTGACCGGCGTTAATCTTGAGATAAAAAAGGGCGAATTCATCGCACTTCTGGGGCCCTCCGGATGCGGAAAGACAACATTACTCAGAAGCGTTGCCGATCTGCAGAAGCCTACAGAGGGTGATGTACATATTCAGGGAATGACTCCTAAGGAGGTCAGACTTCAGCAGAAATTCGGATTTGTTTTTCAGCAGCCGGTATTGTTTGACTGGAGAACGGTAAAGAAAAATGTAGAGCTTCCGATGGAGATCATGGGTTATTCAAAAGGAGAACGATCCGACAGGGCGGATGAAATGCTTGAAATGGTAGGACTTAAGGATTTCGCCAAGCATTATCCGAAACAGTTATCCGGAGGAATGCAGCAGAGGGCAAATATCGCGAGAGCTTTTGGATTAAATCCCGACATCCTTTTAATGGATGAGCCGTTCTCGGCACTTGATGAATTTACAAAAGAAAAGCTGCATGAGGATTTGCTGAGGATCTGGAGAGCGACAAATAAAACCATCTTATTTGTAACTCACAATATCCAGGAAGGAGTTTTTCTTTCAGACAGGGTCTGCGTACTTTCCCCTCATCCGGGGCGGCTTTCAGCCATTGTGGATATAGATATAGAAAGACCAAGATCGCTCGAGGTCAAGGAGACAAGTCACTTTACTGAACTGGTGACAAAGGTAAGAAACAGTTTTGAAGGAGGCAGCGTCTAGTGAAGAGAAGATTATTAAAGATAACAGATAAAAAATGGTTCTCGCCCCTGGTATGGATCTTCTTTCTGATAATCCTTTGGGAAGTCGGAGCGATAGTGGTTTCCAATACAAAGAGAACTCCCGAAAATGTGCTTCCGCATCTTTTCCAGATCATAGCAGCAGCTTTTTCCGGAAAGCAGGTCAGCGGAGAGATGACAGCGACAGAGGCAGTTTTATCCAGCGCCGGAATGACTCTTATAAGGGCATTTATAGGATTTGCGATCGGAGCGGTGAGCGGATTTATATTTGCATTTCTGATGAAAATATCAGGGATCGTGGAAAAGGTTTTATCCCCCTATCTCATGCTCATCCAGCTGGTTCCGGTACTTGGACTTGCGCCGATAGTGCTGGCGGTAACGGGAGACATAAATATCAGCAGGATGATAATCGCAGCGATATTGAGTTTTTATCCGGTAGCGACAAACACACTCGCAGGATTTAAATCCGTAGAAAAAGAAAAATATGACCTCATGTTTATATACGCGGCAAAGCCCTATGAGATTTATACAAAAGTATTGATACCGGCAGCTATTCCCTACTTTTTTACAGGACTTAAAATAGCAGCTCCGATGGCTGTTACGGCATCGATCCTTGTAGATACGCTGCAGGGTGACGGCGGACTCGGATGTCTTTTATCACAGTCACTTAAACATGCCATGAGCATCTACGTATTCTGGCTGATCGTATTTTTCAGTGCATTTATCGGCATAATGACCGGCAAAATCATCGGCTGGATCGAATATGGACTTTCTCCATGGAAAAGGAGGGCCTGAGAATGGAATATGAAGTTGATGAAAGAGTTGAATATGAGGTCAGACTGAAAAAGGTCGGACGCAGAAAAACACTTATCCAGAGAGCAAGAGAAAATAAAGAATGGCAGAAAATCTCGACGATAGTTTATCCGCTGATATTTGGCTTGATAATTGTAGGACTCTGGCAGGGAGAAGTCCTTCACAGCTGGTTTAACACAGATACCTTTACCCTTCCTCTTTTAGACAGGATAGGCGGGATAATGGCGGATATCAGGGAAAAGATCTTAGAAAATACTATTTCTACTACAGCAGTTGCCTTCTGGGGACTCCTCATAGGAAGCCTGCTTGGATATCTCATCGCAATGCTTGCAGCAATTTTTCCAAAGGTCGGAAGCGGCGGTCTTTCGGTGATCGGAGCATTTGCATCGATCCCGGTGGTAGCTTTGGCTCCGGTAATGAATAACTGGACGAAAGACGTCTCCTCGGATGCAGATTTTCGAAGCATGATCTCAAAGATAATCGTGGTGACACTTATCTGTGCGGCAGACATGAGCTTAAACGCCTACAGAGGTTTGACAGAATTAAAGCCTTTCTCGGAGGATCTGATGGCGATTTATGCGGCACCTAAGAGAATGACTTTATTGAAACTGAGGATACCGAATTCACTGCCCTATGTTTTTACGGCACTTAAGGTTTCGGTTCCGGCAAGTATCATGACAGCGATAGTAAGCGAATATTTCGCAGAATATATCACGGGAGTGGGACGGCAGATAAGAGAGAACATAGTTCTGGCTCAATACTCAACTGCCTGGGCCTATATAGCAACAGCGTGCATCATCGGTGTTGCAGCTTATATCATTTTAATGGTGCTGCAAAGCATCTGCCTGAAAAATTATCACTAGTTTGAAAGGAGAGAAATTATGAAAAAATTGACAGAAAAACTTGTATCGGTAACCCTCGCGGCATCAATGGCAGCGGGAATGATCACCGGATGCGGAAGCAAGGAAGAGGCTGCTGTGGCTGCAGAGAATACAACTCATGCAGCGAGCGAAACTACAAGCGAAGCTGCAGGTTCAACTGAGAGCGGAGCTACGGAACTTACATCAGAGGAGATCATAAAAAAAGCGGCAGAGAGCGGACAGGTCGGCAACTGGGGACTTGGAAACGAATATGAGGTTCTCGCCCTGCTTTCAAAATACGGACTTCCGACTTCTTTCTTAAGTCAGGATTTCACCATGGATGGATTTGATGATAACTCGATATTACTTGCTTCGGCAATGACCTATAACGAGCTGGGACTTGTAAAGAACAGCTACGACGGAGGATATGACTATGGCGACAGCATCGCTTTTATCGATATGAATGATGAGGGCGTTGCGATGCTCGAGGACAATATTTTCTGTACAAAGACCTTTGCGGCAGAGAATCCTGAGACCGTTAAAGCATTTTTATACGCATCATTTAAGGGCTGGGAATATGCAGTGGCTAATCCAGCAGAAGCTGCGGAGATCTGCTATAAATACGGCTCTTCCGTATCACCGGAGCATCAGGCATATATGGCTGAGGAAGTTGCAAAGCTTGTTTCTACGGATATGAGCGGAGAAAGCGTTTCCGAGATCGGATATATGGATGACGCTGCAATGCAGCAGACTCTTGATATCGCAAAGAAATATGTAACACTCGATGACACGGCTGCTGACGAAGCTTTCCAGGCGCTTACATTAGACGACATCAGAGACAGTAGTTTCTATGAGGCTGCAGCAGCATCAGACGGCAGCTTTAAGCCTGAAAAAACTGAAGTTTCGATCCAGCTTAAGTGGCTCCCGGATGCACAGTTTATGGGATATTATGTAGCTCTCGATAAAGGATATTACAAGGATGCAGGATTTGAAAATGTTGATATCGTATCCGGAGGCGGAGATATCGCAGAGACAACTGCAGTAAACAATGGAACGGTAGACTTCGGTGTTACCTGGGAGACAAACCTCGCTTCTGCAGATGCAAGCGGGATGGATCTGCTTGAGATAGCACAGATCTTCCAGAGATCAGGACTTGTACTCGTTTATAAGCCGGAAAACTATTAAGAGGTGAAAACTATGGATTTATTGATAAAGAACGGAACGATCGTTACAGCAAGCGGAAGCTATCAGGCTGATCTGGCTGTAGAGGATGGAAAAATTGTTTCTATAGGAAAAGATTTGGGATCGGATGCGAAAAAAGTCGTGGATGCCAGCGGTAAGCTGGTACTCCCCGGCGCACTGGATGCACATACACATTTACAGATGCCTTTTGGCGGAACCATTTCCGCTGACAGCTATCTGTCGGGCACCAGGGCAGCGGTATGCGGCGGAGTTACTACCGTATTTGACTATCCGGTACAGCATAAGGGTGAGACCATTTTAGGTCTCATCAATTCCAAGAAGGAGATACTCGAGGAAGATGCCTGCTGTGATTACGCATTTCACTGCTGCATCACGAATTTCAATGACGGAGAGATCCTCGATGAAATGGAGCAGGCTGTAGATGAAGGGATCACAAGTTTTAAGTGCTTCCTCGTTTATAAAAAAGAGGGGATGATGGTGGATGACGGAATGCTTGCCACGTTGCTTTTAAGAGCAAAGGAGCTCGGAGCAATGATAAACGTGCATGCAGAAAATCCGGATCTTATTGACATGAGAGTAGAGAAATACTTAAAGGAAGGTAAGACATCTGCCTGGTATCACTATATGAGCAGACCGGAATTCGTAGAAGCCGAGGCGGATAAGCGTGTGGTTCACTGGTCAACCCACCTCGATGCACCCGTTTATATAGTTCATATGGCTGATAAGGAAGGACTCGAAGAGTGCATCAAGGCTAAAGAAGAGGGACATGAGTTATACGTCGAAACCTGCCCTCAGTATCTGGAATTTACTTCTGATGTTTATAAAAGAGAAGACGGACGCAACTTCGTATGTTCACCTCCGATCAAAGGTCAGGAAAGTCAGGATGCTCTCTGGAAGGCAATAAAAAGCGGATTTATTGATACAGTTGCAACAGATCATTGTCCTTTCCAGAGCTATGAAAAGGACTGGGGCAAGGATGACTTTACAAAGATCCCGAACGGCTGCGCCGGAGTGGAAAATTTATATCCCTATATGTTGGATGCGGCAAATTCCGGAAAGATATCTTTTGAAAAAGTCGTTGAGCTCTGCGCAACAAATGTGGCAAAGATTTTTGGATGCGATAATAAGGGCGAGCTCGCTATCGGAAAAGATGCGGATATCGTCATTTATGACAAGGATAAGGATTTCACGATCAGCATAAATAACATGCATTCTGATTATGACCATACTATCTGGGAGGGCAAGAAACTTCACGGATATCCTGTACAGACCTACCTTCGCGGCGAGCTTGTATATGACAATGGGGCATATGTAGGAAAACCGGGCGATGGAAAATTTGTAAGGAGAAGCCCGAAGAAAATAGCTGTATAAGATTAAAAAAGATCAAAAGGAGGAGAGAGGAATGACATACGAAATAAGCCAGTGTCTGCTGTGTCATGACGCTCCCTGTTCACAGGCCTGCGAGGAGGGACTTGAAGCTGCGGATATCATCCGTTCGTTGAGATTCGAGAATAAGACCGGCGCCATGAGAAAGCTGGGAGAGAAAGATTTATGTGCAGACTGCAGCGCACCCTGCATGGATGTCTGCAGAAAAGCTTCGATCAATGAGGCAGTTAAGATACCGAGGATATTTGAGAAGCTTAGAGCTGAAAAGATCGCTCTAACTGATAAAAAAGCGGATCTGTCCATAGATTCCTGCGGAGTGCATTTTGAAAATCCATTTCTTCTTTCCTCCTCAGTAGTGGGAAGCAATTATGAAATGGTTGCAAAGGCTTTTGATATGGGATGGGCAGGCGTTGCATTTAAGACTATCGGGCTTTTCACACCAAATGAAGTTTCGCCGAGATTCGGCGCTCTGGAAAAAGAAGAAAATCCCTTTATAGGTTTCAAAAATATAGAGCAGATTTCGGATCATAGCCTGGAAGAAAACATCGGATTTATAAAAAGGCTTAAAAAAGACTATCCGACCAAGGTAGTCATTGCTTCCATAATGGGAAGGGATGAAAAGGAATGGACAAGGCTTGCACAGTTAATGGAGGAAGCCGGAGCGGATATGATCGAGTGTAATTTCTCCTGTCCGCAGATGGTGGGAGAAGGGCTCGGAAGTGATGTCGGAACTAATCTGGAGCTGGTGGAAAAATATACGGCGGCAGTGAGAAGAGGAACTAAGCTTCCGGTTCTCGCAAAAATGACACCGAACATCACAAGGATGGAAGAGCCCGCGGCAGTGGCCATGAGATCCGGAGCAGACGGACTTGCAGCGATCAATACCATAAAAAGTATCATGAATATTGACTTAAAGCAGTTTGGCTCGGCGCCGAATGTAGAGGGAAAATGCTCGGTCGGAGGATATTCCGGCAAGGCTGTAAAGCCGATCGCACTTCGCTTTATAAATGATCTGAAAAAAGATGAGCGTACCAAAGATGCACCGATCTCAGGAATGGGTGGTATCGAAAGCTGGAGAGACGCAGCGGAGTTTATCGCAATGGGCTGTGAAACGGTTCAGGTAACTACGGCGGTCATGCAATACGGCTATCGGATAATCGAGGATATGCTGGAGGGATTATCGGATTATCTGGCAGCATCGAATTTTAATAGCGTCAGGGAGCTGGTAGGAGCGGCAGTTGATAACGTTATCGATGCGGGAGACTTAGACCGCGACAGCATCGAATATCCCCGCTTTTCACAGAAGACCTGTGTCGGCTGCGGAAGATGCTTTATTTCCTGTTTCGACGGAGGACATCAGGCGATAATCATGGATGAAAAAAGTCATAAGCCAAGGCTTGATCCGAAGAAATGCGTCGGATGTCACCTTTGCAAACTGGTATGTCCGACAGGTGCGATCACAGCATCGGGGATCAGAATTCCCAAGACAAAAGAAGAGCAAATAGCATCATAAGATGAAAAAATATGAAAGAAGGTAGAAAATATGTATAACTGCAGCTTAGAGAGAATGACAGACAAGATCAAGATTTTTTCAACCTATGGAGATGCGGGACACGGTGGGATCACCAGATACTCCCTCTCTCCCGAGGCTATTCAGGCAAGAAATGAATTTATAAAGAGAATGGAAGCCATCGGAGCGATCATCGAAGTTGATGATGTGGCGGATATTTATGCAACACTTCCGGGAACAGATCCCGATGCTAAAAGGATCGTTATGGCATCTCATTGTGACTCCGTTAAAAACGGCGGAAATTACGATGGAATCTTAGGCGTAATGTCAGCAATGGAGGTTTTGGAGACCGTTGCAGAGCAGAATATCCCGCACAAGCATCCGCTTACGGCAATGATCTGGACAAACGAGGAGGGTTCACTTTATCCGCCGGCAATGATGTGCTCCGGTATCGTTTGTTACGATTATCTGCCTGAGGATATCCGCTCAAAATTCAAGTTTGAGGATATGATGAATTCAAAGAGTATCCTTGATAATACCAGTACTTTTGGAGAGGCATTAAAGAATTCGGGATTTATGGGAGATAAAAAATACCGACTTTCTCCTGAAAAATATCTCTATATGTTTGAGACACATATCGAACAGGGACCGATCCTTGAGGATGCCGGAAATGATGTAGGCGTTGTAGACTGCGTACTTGGAATGTTCAACTACAGGCTCCGCTTCTACGGACAGACCACACACGCAGGAACTTTCCCTATGCCGAAGAGAAAAGATGCATTTTTAGCAGCTTCTATGGCTCTTACCTATCTGCATGAGGAAATTGATAAGCTTGGTTATTCAGATCTTGTTTATACCACGGGAGAAGTTGTATGCCATCCCTGTGTTCATACCTGCGTGCCTGACTTCTTTGATTTCTCCTTTGATGCACGCCACGAGGATCCCAAGGTTCTCGAGCAGGTACTCGCCATTGTAAAGTCCTGTGCTGAGAAAGAATGGGCAGGCTGTCGTTGTGAGGTTGAAAAGGCATGGAACCGCGACACAGTTTACTGGGATAAGAAGCTCGTTTCCTATGTAAAGGAAGCTGCCGAGGAGACAGGAGTTTCACATCAGTATATTCATTCCGGAGCCGGTCATGATGCGCAGTTTGCAGCTTATATGCTTCCAACAACGATGATCTTCGTACAGTCAAAGGATGGATTAAGCCACTGCGAACCTGAGTATTCTTCTCCGGAACAGTGTACCGCCGGTGCAACCGTCATGCTTAATGCGGTATTAAAAGCTGACGCTGAATAATCTTAAAAAAAGGGGTGCCTATGAATTATATCATTACCATAGCCAGAGGATTTGGCAGCGGAGGAAAGGATATCGGAACCCGATTATCAAAGGAATTGGGCATTCCGTGTTATGACCGTCAGATCCTCACGATGGCTTCGGATCAGAGTGGGATAGAAGAAAGTGTTTTTGTAGAGAATGATGAGAAATTAAGGGGAAAATATATAGCGAATTTTCTCAGGAGAGTTCCGGTGACCGGAGTGGTCGAGCCCTGGGACAGAGATTTTGTTTCCGACATCAACGTTTTTAACGTACAGGCTGAGATAATCCGCTCTCTCGCAGCAACGGAGAGCTGCATTATCATAGGTAAATGTGCGGATGACATCTTAAGGGACTGGAAAAATGTTATAAGCGTTTATGTGGAGGCTCCGCGCCAGACCTGTGTGAGATCGATCATGGAAAAGATGCATGTTTCCGCCGAGCGGGCTGCGAAGATGATCGTCACAACGGATAAGTACCGGGCGAATTATTACAGCTATTATACCGGCGGTAAAAAGTGGAACAAACCCACCAACTACGACCTCGTCCTGAACAGCGGACGAATTGGCAGAGAAAACTGCGTGAAGATCATCAAAGATTACGTAAATACAAAATTTGCATGAATAAGGATTAAAAAAGGCGCTTTGCAGATAATAATGCAAAGCGCTTTTTTTATAGTGGCGTTAGTCATATCTTTTGAATTCAAAAAAATTAATTTGACTCTTTTCCGCCTAAAAGATAATATGTAAAAAATATATATCACGGAGAATGACCCATGAATTGCGAAGATTTGATGAATATGCCGGAGTTAAAGAAAGTGCTCAATTTAAGGGCGGGGGAAAAGGGACTCGACAGGGCGGTAAGCTGGATCTATTTTGCTGATACGCTTCAATGCCTTCAGAAAGAGTTTAAGATGGATAATTACATTCATGGCGGGGAATTTGTTGTATTAACTA
>JAIKZC010000252.1 GCA_024682575.1 Lachnospiraceae bacterium
AGCTTATTTTTGCTTTGCGCTTCTTTAACCGTTATTACTGTTGGTTTTTTCATTCATTTCTGAAATCTCTTTTTCGTTTTCTTTTTCAGAAAACTCATTTGGATTTTCAGGGTTGCATTGCTGTTAGTTTTTCAAGGTTCAGTTTTGTGTCTGCCGCGTTTCTCGCGGCGACAAGTGATATAATACTACTTTAAAAATGGGCTGTCAACAGTTTTTTCAATAATTTCTCTTTTTTTCGTATTTTTTTATAAATTCTTCTTACATAAGCGCTATTCAGGCATTCAGAGCAAAAAATCAACCGCATGAACGCTCCTCGTCCATGCGGTCAGATTATCAATTTAAAAAATATATTATTATTATATATGAAAGACAGTATTACATTGCTTCCAACTATCTCATAAAAGTCTCTTCCTATCTCATCTCCGGTAAACAATGTCATTACAAGAAAGAAGAACGAAATTATTATGAAACCTTCGGCAAAACCCGCTGCCGCTCCCATTAATCGGTTAATCCCATGAAAAACAGGTATTTTGTCTATTATATCCAGTATCGATGTTATTGATCTTATAAGTATTTTGATAATAAGAAAGATTATTATCAGTGATAATACATTTATAATAAGTTTTGTAAGCGCGATAACTATATAATCCTCAAATACCGATGCAAAAAGACTGTTGTATCCTTCCGAGGTATTGTTCATAAGGAGAAGTTCTTTTACAACCGCCGGAAGAGAGAAGGAATTTATCGTCTCCGTCTGGGCTTCCGTGCCCACGGCAGACGAGGCATATTTTCCAAGTGCTCCGTAAAGCTTCGTGCTTATTATATTGTAAAGAGCCGTATGGTTTGTTATAAATTTCGACAGTGTCGGTGTAAGATACGAAACAAGAAACAGGGCTATTATTGAGGACAGCAGTGAAAACACCACCCTCAAAAAGCCCTGTCGCGCTCCATTTATAACAAAATAGCACATTACTATCACCACGGCTGCAAGAATATACTCAGCTGTCATTAGCCGCTCCTCTAATCAAGCCTTATTGTTTGGGTTATATCGCGATTTATAAGGATATATCTTGCAAAAGACCTTCCCGGTACCATTAAGAGGACACTATCCTCAAATTTGCCGCTGTATTTCACAAATCCTCTTTTGTTCATTATAAGGCATTCTGATTCATTGTAAATAAGTATCTGCCGCTTTGTTATCTGTATATCTGAATATGCCAGTTCAAAGTCCTTTGACATCTTCAATACGCCTTTTTCATCAAAAAGATCGATCCTGTAAGAATCCGAACCGCTTGTATTTCTGAATACCAAAGCATATTCATCATCTCCGTAAAATACGGACTGGATTTCCTCCCCGACGCTGTTTTCAGAAACGAGCTGGGGTTTTTGTGCTCCGGAGTAGGTCACTACTTTATTATTTCCTACTGCTATCACAGAACTGTCATCCAAAAATTTGATCCTTGGAAATACAGCATCCGTATAATCAAATCCACTGACATAATGATCTACTTCATTTTCTCCGACATTTCCAAAGTTATAAAAAGCAACCGAAGATTTAAGTTCTCCCGCATCCATCCGAAGATAAGACACTCCAAGAAGTGTTCCGGAGGGAGAAAGGCTTATATCCAGCGGATATCCTGTCTGCACCATTGTACATTTAAGTCCGGCAAGCTGATTGCCTTCTTTATCGTATACATTGATCTTTGTCGCTGATTTATCGCTGAGAACTGCCGCAACAACGCCCTGTCCTGCAACACATATATCCATTACGGGAAGTCTTGTATCTATAGATGTTGATACTCCGCTTGAATCTGTTACTACTATATTTGTTGAACCTTCGTCTGTTATTGCAACAAAATCCTCGCAGGTGGCAATTTTCGGGCTCTGCATTTCATAGGTGATATTCCAGAGACTTTTATCCATTCCGTCAAAGGCCTCTGCACCATCCTGACTGTATTTTAGTATATGTCCGTTAAACTGCATATACCTTGCAGTTTCAGAGTCCGATCTTACCGACCTTGCAGTAACGGTATATCCGGTATAGACCTTTCTGTCGAGATAATTATAAAACGAAATCAGCACCGTCAGGATCAGTCCAATGATAAATACCCATTTTAAGACTCTTTTTATCCGATGACGCGTTACCTCCGCATCGTAATCCGTTTCCTTTTCAGTTTTATTTCCTGTGCCGTTAAGCATTCTAAATTTGTTCATTTGCCGCTATCAGATAACTGTAAACTTGTAAATTGTTGTGTAGTCATATTTCTTGCCGGCGCTGAATATCGGTGACTCAAAGTTTTCCTGATTTACACTGTCCGGGAAAAACTGTGTCTCAAGGCAGAATCCGCTGCGTTTATTATAAACCGCCCCATCTTTTCCCTTTAATCCGTTACGGATATAATTTCCTACATAAAGCTGAACTCCCGGAAGTGAAGAATAAACTTCCATTCTGCGTCCGGATACACGTTCCTCAGCAGCCGCAATAAGTCCGCCCGGAACATCTATAACAAAATTATGATCATATCCGCCGGTCAGCTTAAGCTGTTCATTATCAGCATCCACGTCATCGCCAATCCTTCTGAATTCAAGGAAATCAAAAGGTGTTCCACTAACAGCTGCATTTTCACCTGTAGGAATAGAACCTTCTCCCACAGGATTGTAGGCAGATGCAAAAATCTTCACGTAATGATCGAGAATGTCTCCTTTTCCATGTCCTGCAAGGTTAAAATACGAATGATTTGTACAGTTTATGACCGTCTTTTTATCAGAAATTCCCTCATAATGTATGGAAAGCTCGTTATCATCAGTAAAGGTAAATGTAACCTTCATTGCAAGATTTCCAGGAAAACCATTCTCTCCATCAGGGCTTGTATAGCTCATGCTGACACTATTTCTTCCCTCGTCAGGAGCACCTACCCAGAGCTTTTTATGAAATCCGTTGTCGAAATCTGTATGAAGATTGTTATTTCCCTCATTAGCCTTGAGCGCTATAACTTCTCCGTCAATCTTAAAACTTGCTCCGGCTATTCTGTTAGCATTTCGTCCGATAGTAGCACCGAAATTCTCATCATTTGTAAAATAAGGTTCCAGGCTGTCGTATCCTAAAGCGACATCTTCAAAATTTCCGTCTTTATCCGGAACTATTATAGATGTGATGATCGCGCCATATTCACAGATCTTTACCTTTGAACCGCTTTTGTTTTCGAGCGTATAGATAAATACGTCTCTTCCATCCCTTGTTTCCCCAAACTTTTCCTTTTCGATCTTCATGTCTTCTCCTTTAGTCTTTTATTATTTAGCTCTTAAAGCTGTACCCTGCCTTCAAGTGCCCGCAAAAGTGTTACCTCATCGATATTTTCCAGATCTCCGCCCACAGGTACACCGCTCGCGATTCGTGTGCATTTTATTCCGGCCGGTTTTATAAGCTTGCTTATATACATTGCCGTTGTTTCCCCTTCAAGACTGGAGTTTGTGGCAATTATAACTTCTTTTACATTGCCCTCAAGTCTCTGCATAAGTTCTTTAAGCTTTATGTCGCCGGGTCCTATTCCCAGCATTGGCGAAATTGCACCATGTAATACATGATAAACTCCGTTATATTTTCCGGTTCTTTCATACGCTGCCAGGTCCCTTGTAGTCTCAACTACCATGATCTGTTCATGATCTCTTTTTGCACTGGCGCATATAGGGCAAAGTTCACTATCTGTAAGTGTCCAGCATTCTTTGCAATAATGAATGCTTCGCTTTGCATCAAGCATTGTGTCGGAAAGGCGTTTAACATGTTCTTCCGGCTCATTTATAAGATAAAAAGCCAGTCTTGCTGCTGATTTTGCTCCGATTCCGGGTAATGCAGCAAGTTCTTCTATTAATTTATTTATTTTGCTGGAATAAAGCTCCATATTACATCAGACCGCCCAATCCCCCGGTAAACTTGCCCATAGCTGCGCTTGATGCCTCATCGGCATTTTTCATTGCCTCATTGACTGCTGCAACTACAAGATCCTCAAGTGTCTCAACATCTTCCGGATCAACCGCTTCAGGGCTGATCTTTATGCTCTTGAGCTCTTTCTTTCCGCTTACAACAACTTCAACTGCTCCACCGCCTGCTGCTGCCTTGAATTCCTTTGTCTCAAGCTCTTTTACGCCCTCTTCCATCTGGCGCTGCATTCTCTGCGCCTGTTTCATAAGGTTATTCATTCCACCGGGCATCATTCCTCCCGGAAAGCCTCCTCTTTTTGCCATGTTTTTTCCTCCATTTACTCAGTTTCTATACCATCGAAATTTATGATTCCCGAAAGATCCGGAAAGCTTTCATCAAAATTCTTCCCATCTTCCTGATTGACCATTTTGAATTTTACATCTTTACCGATCACTGTGTCTATCGCTTTTTTCAGATCTGCATAATGATTTTCATCCTTGAAAAAAGCAAATTGAAACGGATCTTCAAACACTATATGAAGTTCATCATTTCTTACTGTCGGGTGTGCAAATTTAACCTCAGAACGGCAGAGAGGCAACATTTTAGCTAAAATTTTGCCCCAGTTATCCGCAACTTTTTTGACATCCTCGGGCAATGCTGCCGGCATTGGAACTTTCTCATGAGCTTCTTCAACAACAGTATTCACCTTTGCAGACTCGATAACCTTTGCCGGGACTCCCTCTGAAACCTTTTTTTCAAGGCTCGTTATCCTCTGTTTAAGCGATGAGATATCCGTTTCCATCTCGGGTTTCATAAGCTTTATAACTGCTATCTCTGTTAATACACGTTTTTGATTTGAATATCGTATATTGCCCGAAAGCTCAGAAAATATACGGATGAATCGCATAAGTGTTTCACTGTCTATGAGTTTCGACTCTTCTCTGAGCCTCTCCAATGTCTCCGTTGAAACATTTATTACGTCTTCCATATTTTCATCGGAGCTGCTTACAAGGAGAAGATTTCTTAAATACCATGTGAAATCCGATACGAAAGCTGTAAGCTCTCTTCCCTGCATTATAACATCTTCTATGGTTCCGATCGCCCCGGTAACATTCCCATCAAGTATTTCATCCAGGAATTTTCCGTATACGGAGCTGTCCACTGCCCCAAGCACTTCAAGCGCCCGGTCATAAGTGAGCTCCTGCCCGAAATAGAATGCGGCACACTGATCTAAAAGGCTCAGCGCATCACGCATTGAGCCGTCTGCACATTTTGCCACAAACCTAAGTGCCTTATCATCGACGTTCATCGACTCTGCATCAGCCAGTTCTCTCATTCTGTCAACCATGGTGTCTATGGTCATTCTATGAAAGTCATAGCGCTGACATCTCGACAGGATCGTTATCGGAATTTTATTTACTTCTGTTGTAGCCAGTATAAATATTACATATGAGGGCGGTTCTTCAAGTGTTTTCAAAAGTGCATTGAACGCCCCTATTGAAAGCATATGCACCTCATCTATTATGTAAACCTTATATCTGCCCTCTGTCGGCGGATATGCTACCTCATCCCGGATCTCACGTATATTATCTACACCGTTATTTGATGCAGCATCGATTTCTATGACATTCATCGAGGTACCGGCTGCGATCGCTTTACATGTAGGACATTCGCCGCACGGGCTTCCATCCTCTTTACGGTTTTCGCAGTTTACGGCTTTGGCAAAAAGTTTCGCCACAGTCGTTTTTCCGGTACCTCTGGTTCCGGTGAAAAGATAGGCGTGACCTATTCTTTCCGAACCGATCTGATTCTTTAATGTAGTTACTATTGCGTCCTGACCCTTTACATCTTCAAAACGGTCAGGACGGAATTTTCTGTATAATGCCTGATATGCCATTAGTTCCCACTCTGTCGGCTTTGATATAAAAGCCGCTTAAAATTTATTTTAATCACCAAAACTTATTCCGAGCATTTTTGCTTCTTTAATTATCGATGCATCGGGATCAAGCTTTTTAAGTTTTCCGGCCACCTGATCCAGCGGAACTTTAACTATCTCACGGTTTCTGTAACCAACCATGATGCCATACTGTCCCTTAAGGATAAGTTTTCCGGCTTCTGCTCCAAGTCTTGAAGCAAATATCCTGTCATATGCACAGGGACTTCCGCCTCTCTGCATGTGTCCCGGGATCGTAACTCTGACTTCCTGACCTGTAACTTTTTCTATATCCGCTGCCAGCGCATAGGACACGGTAGAATGAGGGCGTTTCGCCATTTTCTTTTTGTATTCTTTCTTTGAAAGTTTTGCGTCTTCTTTACTGATCGCACCTTCCGCAACAGCTATTATCGTAAATTTTGCTCCGCGTTTTTTCCGGGCTTCTATTGCCGAAACTATCTTTTTCAGATCATAGGGGATCTCCGGGATCAGAATAATATCAGCACCACCTGCAATTCCTGCATTCAGTGTGAGATATCCAACCTTGTGACCCATTACTTCAACAATAAATACTCTGCTGTGAGAATCAGCCGTTGTATGAATATTGTCGATAGCATTAGTTGCTATATCAACAGCACTCTGAAATCCGAATGTCATATCGGTTCCCCATAGATCATTATCTATAGTTTTGGGAAGAGTTACTACATTAAGTCCCTCTTCTCTTAAAAGATTCGCAGTCTTGTGCGTTCCGTTTCCGCCGAGTATGACAAGACAGTCAAGGTTCAGT
>JAIKZC010000355.1 GCA_024682575.1 Lachnospiraceae bacterium
CCGCCTCTTGCCCACGCAACAGCGATCGTGGTCATTAACATTGCCGCAATGTATGCCGTATTATATGAAATATTTCTAAATTTGTTTATAATTATCTCCAATGCCATAAATACTATTGCTATCGCTAAGAAAATGCCAAAATATCCCCAGCCGTTCCCAATTCTTATATTTTGATAAAATGCATAAAGATTTGTTAAATAACGACTGTGACTTACTGCGAGGATTGCGACATTCCCTGCTGCCACTGCAATTATCAGAACCGTATTTATATTGTCAGAAATTATTTTTAAGAACTTTCCTCTCATGACCAGCACATAAAATCCCACTGCTGCTGTAGCTCCGAGAACGAGCACCGCTTTTTTCCAGTCAAGGAAACTGTAGAGCGGATCAACTCCGAGTCTTAAAAAGAGCATGAGATAATAAAATGCCTCCATCAAAAATACCGGCAGAACAAAATTTAATCCAAGTCGCTTATTCGTATATTCAAAGGAAGATGCCGCAATTATAAGCAGAAGCACCATAACAGTTCCTTCCTGTCTTATCATTGTAACCATCGCAAAAAGGATAAATTCCGAAAAACTGAAACCTCTTTTCTTTCCCCCGTCTCTTTTTAATAAATAAAAGAGAATAAAACTATAGTCCATAAAATATACATTAGAGAGCACCCATTTTGAAATGATCAGAAAAGGTGTGGAGCTTGCAAGGAAAAATGTTCCTGCTATTGCCGCTATCACAGCGGTCTTTACAGATTTTTTTATCTCAAAGATATCTTCATAAAGAATTTCAGCAAAGATCAGAATGAAATTTATGTTCATGAAATGCTGTATTCCAAAGCTTGTATCAAATCCATAGAGAAATGGCAGGCAATTGAGCACTGCACTTGTCTGTCCCACATTTGTAAGATAGGTATCGAACGATTTTGCATAGGCTCCGGCCTCCACGAGCATTGCTGGAAACGATGAATAATAATATACCGAATCATTTGAAACATTAAGAGAAAATATTCCCGAGGAAGAGATAGCAGCTATAATTATTACAACTATCAAGGCCAGCAGCTCTTTTTTTACGAAAGCTTCTGTAAAATTTAGCCGTCTTTTTTTTATAAAAAAAAGAATCACTATAATAAGGATCGGTGCAAGTGCAGCAGATACAGGATTAAAAGGAATTCCCACCATAAGTAAAAAAGCACCCGCTACCGAAAATAACGCCAGTCCCATAGGAAATGACATAAGAATCCTTCTCAAGCCTGTCTCTTCATCCGTAATATGCAAAAATACAAGTCCAAGCAGGAATAATGCCAGTATTATAAGGATCTGATTCAGAAAATATGACTTTGTTAATCCTTTTATCATTTCAAGAAGCATTTCTTCTGTCAAAAATATTTCCTCCCAGCCGTTAAGCAATTCTAAAATTTATGAATCTGCGTTCATGTAGCGGTCATAGTTTTCGCGGCTCATGAGGTAGAGATCCTCGTTTTCAGCGATAAGTGCAACGAGAGTATCTGCCTCAGCAATGTCCGATGTATTTACGTAAACATTAGGGAAAAGATCCCTTCTTTTTTTCACATTTTCCAGATGCTGAACTTTTTCAGCATAAGTATGATAATACCAGGAATACCAGAATGCAGTCGCTTCCTGATAGTGTTCATGATTCAGCGGGAATGAATAGCGGAGCATGTCATTCGCCTCACCGAAATCAGTAAAATCCGCCTTATGTGGTGTCATATTTTCAGATACCGCATCATTGGTCGGAAGAGATGGATCATACTCATAAGAGTCCGCATAGCACATGAACCAGTAAGTAAAATTATTTTCTTTAAAATAGCCGGAATCAAAAGGATTCAGATAATCGTCATCATGACCGTAACTCGAATATTCGGAATATGATTTAGGAGCTCTCGCGAGAATGACTTTTTTATCACGTACCAGTACTCTTAAAAAAAGATCAGGATAGCTTCCGTTTTCAAAATTTTCTATAGTATACATTGCCTGACTGTCCGGCTTTTTCAGGCTGTAGGACTCGTCCGAATATGAGCTGTTATAAATACAGTTCAAAATGGAGACAATGATCGTGAGCAGGACAATAGCCGGCGGCAGATATTTTTTTAATTTTGATCCCATATGCTGTCGTCAGCCTCCTTTCATCCTTTCAGATATCGTCTTGAAAATATATATAACAGTTTTTCTTTCTACAATAAAAACTACTGCTATCATGACAATTCCCGCAGCAACCGACATAAGGAATTTATCACTGAATGCCGCCAAGGATGCCATGAAAATAAGTATCAAAGTGTCAATAATGGTTCTTTTATAATCATAGCCGACCTTCCAGCTTTTTTCAGAAATATAAGAGCCAGCCACAAAATATATAAAATAAGAAAGTCCCGTCGTTATCGCCGCTCCGATACCTGCAAGCCTGGGTACTAAAATAACATTTCCAATGATGTTTACGGCTATGGATGCCGCCGATGCTATATTTAAGAGCATATTTTTCTTTACGAATTTTATTCCCTGTACCGTAACCTCAAAC
>JAIKZC010000397.1 GCA_024682575.1 Lachnospiraceae bacterium
TGATAATAAAAAAGAAAAAACAATAGCTATTAGTTTAAAGAATGGAATACGCAAGATAGAGCTCTCAAAGCTTCTATACATAGAAGTTTTAAATCATGATCTGATTTATCATACAATTGATGAGAAAATTGAATCCAGAGGCACTATGCGTGAGATGGAGGAAGCATTGGCAAAAGAGCATTTTTTCAGATGTTCAAAATGTTATCTTGTCAACCTGGAGCACGTGAATAAAGTTGATGATCTTTCTGTTACAGTAGGTTCAGATATTTTACAGATAAGCCGTCTCAAGAAAAAGCAATTTATGGATGAATTAAATAAATTTATGAATGAATAAGGGGATTATTTTCAGCAATGAAAGAAATTATGACTATTAATACACCCGGAATATATTATTCAATGGCATATTTCTGCGGAACTATCGGATTTCTCTGGCATAACAGTAAAGAAAAAGTTTCTTTCTGGTTTTTGAAAATGGCTCTGTTTGCTCTTGCATTATCTGCTTTTATGGTTCTCACAGACGACAAACCGGCAATATTTTTTGTTCCTTTAATGCTTTGCTGTATTTTTTTTATAACCGTTTTTATAAAATATATGTCTCAGGTTAAATGGATCGAAGCCTTATATCATACCGTCAGGGCATTTCTTTCAGGTGAATTTATGGCTTCTCTTGCCTGGCAGATCAATTTTTATCTTATAAAGAATGAAAAAATACCGATTGGATTTCTTCCGGAATTACCTGCTGCACTTTTAATATATCTTCTGGTTACTATTTTCCTCTTAAAAATTGAAGGGCGTGGTAAAAAAGATAATTTAAGATTATATATTACAGAAAAAAATATAATTCCTGTCATAATAATTTCAATAATGGCATTTTTTGTCAGTAACCTGGGATATATATATGGTGACACACCATTCAGCAGTGGATTCAGCGATGTGATGTTTATTATCAGAACTATGGTAGATCTGGCAGGTTTATCAATGCTTTATGCATACCATATGCAGCTTGTGGAAATTCAGATCGCTTCTGATCTTCAAAAGACAGAAAATATGATGAAAATGCAGTATGCAAGCTATAAAAATTCCGAAGAAACTGTGGCTCTGATAAATCAGAAATATCACGATATTAAACATCAGATAGCAATTCTCCGTTCAGAAAGAGATAGTGCCGATTTTGCAGATTCTCTTGATAAAATAGAAAATGAGATAAAAAGTTATGAGGCACAGAATAAAACTGGAAATGAGATTCTGGATACAATACTCACAGGCAAAGTTCTCAGATGCCAGCAAAACAATATAGAATTCACAATCGTTGCTGATGGCGCGTTATTATCGTTTATGGATAAATTTGATATGGCATCTTTATTTGGAAACGCACTTGACAACGCCATAGAAGCATCCATGACTGTTGAAAATGAAAAAAAACGTCTTATACACCTGTCAATAGCCAGGCAGAAGGCTTTTATCAAAATTCAGATTGAGAACAGATTTGATGGGAATATAAGATTTGAAAACGGAATACCTTTAAGCAGGAAGGAGGATTCCAGATATCACGGTTTTGGAACAAAAAGCATAAAAACTATTGTAGAAAAATACGGAGGGTCAGTAAATTTCACAGAAAAAGATAACTGGTTTAAGCTTAATATTCTTTTTAACATGAGGGTAAATGAGAGGTGACGTATGACTGGTCTACATAAATTAATTATGTTAATCAATCATTTAAAAAAGAAGCTTTTATACGTCTAAATGACCATGATCGTCGTCACGCATGAAATGGGATTTGCAAGGGAAGTTGCAAACAAGGTATGGTATCTTTTGTGAACAATCTGGGATACATTTACGGTGATACGCCTTTCAGCAGTGCCTTTAGGACTGTCATGTTCTATCCCCCTTAAATACATATAATGATGTTGGGGTCAAAAGTGATGTCAGTGATCGTTACCTACTGGCAGGCAAGCCTGCCGTGGGTAATGACTTTTGCCCCTGACATCAATATATTATCACAAACAGAGAAAAGTATATTGTATTCTTGCGCTGTTTCTAT
>JAIKZC010000425.1 GCA_024682575.1 Lachnospiraceae bacterium
GTAAGACAGAAACTTGCTTCAGAGCTTGTAAGCAGCGTTACAGCAGTAGGCGCTGACGGACTGAACGTCGATTTTGAGCTCCTTTCAACTGAAAGCGGACCTCATTTTGCACAGTTTATACGCGAGCTTTCGATAGAATGCCGCAAGGCATCGATAGCACTTTCGGTCGACAATTACGTGCCAAAGGCATATTCAGAGCTTTATCACAGAGAGGTTCAGGGAAAAGTTGCAGATTACGTTGTCATCATGGGTTATGATGAATATAATACATCATCAGAGGAAGCCGGACCTGTGGCATCTTCATCATTTGTTGATGACGGTATAGCAAAGACCCTCGAAGATGTAGATAAATCAAAGGTAATAAACGCAATCCCGCTTTATACGAGGATCTGGACTACAAAGGACGGAGCTCTTAATTCTCAGGCAGTTGGCATGAGCGATGCATCAGCCTTTGTTGCAAATCATTCTCTGGAAGGTTCATGGGATGAGAGCAGCGGATACAATTACTATTACGGAGAGGACGGAAGCGGCAGCCATCAGGTATGGCTCGAGGATCTGGACTCGATAAAGGCAAAGCTCGATATCATGAAAAAATATGAGCTTGCAGGTGTAGCCTTCTGGCGTCTGGGATTTGATGAATCAGGCGTATGGGATGCAGTGAATGAATGGCTGAAATAAAACAGCAGTAAAGGAAGCAGATTTTGGAAACAAGAGTTGTTAAGGCATATGGTGACGAAGAAAAAGACAGGGAACTGATGAAAGAGGCCGGAGATATAATCCGCGCCGGCGGCCTTGTTGCAATGCCTACCGAAACAGTTTACGGACTAGCGGGAGATGCCTTAAATAAAGAATCGTCAAAGAAAATATATGCGGCAAAGGGACGTCCTTCCGATAATCCGCTCATAGTTCATATAGCGGATATAGAGGCTCTTGATAAGATAGTAAGGGAAGTGCCTGAGGGAGCAAAGGCTTTAGCAGAAAAATACTGGCCGGGTCCCCTTACAATGGTTTTTAAGAAATCAGATATAGTCCCTTATGAAACCAGCGGAGGCCTTGATACGGTAGCAGTCAGGATGCCTGTAAATGAAATCTCGAGGGAGTTCATCAGGGCTTCTGGCGGTTATATCGCAGCTCCAAGCGCCAATAAATCCGGAAGACCAAGCTGTACAACCGCAGAACATGTATTAAATGACATGAAGGGTGAAATAGCCCTTATCATAGACGGCGGTGCCGTGGGAATAGGCATAGAATCCACGATAGTTGATATGACTTCTGAAACACCTTGTCTTTTAAGACCCGGTTATATAAATATAGAAATGCTGGAAGAGGTCTTGGGAAAGATAGAGGTCGATCCTTCGATCGGCGGTGTCATGGACGCATCAGCACATCCGAAGGCACCTGGAATGAAATACAAGCACTATGCGCCAAAGGGTGAATTATACATAGTAGAGGGCGATGAAAAGGCTGTAACGGAAAAAATAAATTCTCTCACAGAAGAAGCAGAAAAGAAGGGAGAAAAAGTTGCAGTAATTGCATCAGACGAGACGAAAGATTTATATAATTGTGATATAATAAAAGACGTCGGTTCGAGAAATGATGAGGAATCAATAGCTCATAACCTCTTTTCTGTATTGAGGGAACTTGATGAGCTCGAAGTTTCCGTCATTTATACCGAAGCTTTTGATACACCGAGAATGGGAATGGCAATAATGAACCGCCTCATAAGAGCGGCGGGACATAAAATAGTTAAGGCATGAACTGACAAAGAAAAAGAGGAAAGAAGTTCCAGGGAGGTAATTTAAAAATGGCATCAATAGCAATTGGAAGCGATCACGGCGGATTCAAGCTCAAAGCTGCTTTAATAGATCATCTTAAAGAAGGCGGTTATGAGGTTAAGGATATGGGAACATATTCGGAGGAATCCTGCGATTATCCTGAATACGGCAGAGCTGTGGGAAATGCCGTAGTTAACGGAGAAGTGGATTATGGTATAGTTATCTGTTCTACAGGTATCGGAATTTCCATTACCGCAAACAGGATCAAGGGTGTAAGAGCCGCACTCTGCACAAACGAGTACATGGCAAAGATGACAAGACTCCACAACAATGCAAATGTGCTTGCAATGGGCGCAAATGTTATCGGCGAGAGCCTTGCTATCGATATTACAGATACTTTCTTAAACACCGAATTTTCAAATGAGGAGCGTCATAAGAGACGTATAGGTAAAATAGACGAGCTATGAAAAAGAAGATCACAGGAATTGTGATGGTCTTTATTATAGCCGTTTCGATGATATTGTCATCATCGGATCTGTCTGAGGCATTTGCCAAAACGACATCAGAGAAACTTGAGGATGCCAAAGATGCCCAGAAAGAAGCTGAGGAAGATGTATCAACGGCAAAAGATAAGGTTTCAGACCTTAAGGATACACAGAGTGGACTCCAGAGCAACTTAAATCAACTCAACAGCACGCTCACACAGGTATCGGAAAAGTTAGCAGAAATAGAAGAGCAGGAAAAAGAAAAGCAGGAAGAGATTGAGGAGACCACATCCAGACTGGAAGAGGCCATCGACAAGCAAAAAGAGCAATATGCTTTTATAAAAGCACGTATACGTACGATATACGAGCAGGGAACCCAGAGTTATCTTGAACTTTTCTTAAATACAACAGACTTTGGTGAATTTCTTAATCGCGCTGAGTATGTCGAGAGAGTAAATGAATATGACCAGCGTATGCTGGCAAAATATAAGGAGCTTGTGGCAGATACGACAGCTGAGAAGGAAAAGCTTGAAGAGGAAGAAGCCGAGCTTGAAGCCCTGCATGAGGATGCAAAAGCCGAGCAGGATAAAGTCAAGCAGATGGTTACTGCTACAAAGAATTCCATAACAGCCTATGCCGGGGAAATATCGGAGGCTGAGGCAGAGGCTCTTGCATACGAGGCAAAGCTGATTGCGGCTAAAAACAATGTCGCAACGCTTCAGCAGCAGTTAAAGCAGGAAGAAGAACTGGCAAGAAGATCCCAGTCAATGAAGAAGAGAAGCCTTTCTGAGGTTACATGGTCAGAAGGAGAGCGCCTTCTTTTGGGAGCGATCATTCAGTGCGAAGCCGGAGGAGAGCCATATGCCGGTAAGATAGCGGTGGGCGCGGTAGTCATGAACCGAGTAATGAGCGGAGCTTTCCCGGATACTATTACAGGTGTTGTCTATCAGTCGAATCAGTTTGAACCGGTTGCTTCGGGACGACTTGCAATCGTTCTGTCCCAGGGAGCAAATTCAACCTGTATGCAGGCAGCGGATGAAGTACTCAAGGGTGCCAATAATATCGGAGAATGCCTTTTCTTCAGGACTATAGTTCCGGGAATCAAGGGCACGATCATAGGTCATCACGTTTTCTATCTCTATTGGACAGGAAAATATTCCGGATATGGAACTGCAGAGGATTCCTTAAAGGATTCTGAATCTTCATCATCGTCATCAGAATCATCGGAATCATCAGAAAGCTCGGAAGAAACTGAATCTTCGGAAGAATCAGAAGACGAGGAAGAAGATGATGAAGATGAAGATGAGGATGAAGACGAAGAAGAGGAAGACGAAGAAGAGGATGAAGATTAAAAACTAAAGACTGAAAAATGCTAATGAGAAACCCCCGACAGAAATCTGCCGGGGGTTAATTGTGTGTTGAAAAAAATTTTTAGTTATGCCTCATCAGGAAGCGCATTCATACGATTGATGAGTTCCTCAGCATCTACGCCGTGAACTGCAGCTGCTTCCTCAACGGTCTCGCCCATAGATGCAGGGCATCCAAGACAGTGCATTCCGATCTCCATGAGAAGCGGTACTGCTGTAGGCTTAACTCTTAAAATATCTCCAATGGTAGTTTCTTTAGTAACAACACCCATTTGTTTAATCCTCCTTGTAAAATTAAAAACTGTGTATTTCTCTGATAAATTCATCTTTATGATTTATGTCGGTTGAAACATAATTTTATCAGTAAGTGTATTGTAACTGTTTAATCTTTTTTTGGCAAGAGTGAAATTTTTTTGAAAAGGTCGATTTAATCACGGAATGTGGTATCATAGATAATAGAGGCATGAAAAAGGGTTATAGGGATTTATTTTGATACCCACTGCCTCCTAAAGAATAGACAGATGGGAGACCGGAAAAATAGAGAACTTAAATGAAAACGCGATTGCCGCGGCTTCTGATCCGGCATATCGAGAGAAATTTATTAAAGAAAATGAAAAGTTCATATTGAAAGAGGCTTACAGGGTTATCGGAAGATTCGTTACAAAATCCGATGATGAGTGGTCTATTGCCCTTTTGGCTTTCAACCAGGCTATAAACTCCTTTACACCTGAAAGAGGAAATTTTGCGTCATATGCTTCACTTATAATAAGATCCAGACTTACCGACTTTTATAGATCAAACAGGAAATACAGTGAGGAAATGAATGTTACGCCTGACTGTTTTGACGGAGATCCGGATGATGATGATCCGGAGGCAAGCTTTAAGCTGTCAGTCGCAAAAGCGGCATCCGTAAATCCGGAAAATCCTGCAAAGGATGAGATCGATGCTCTTAATGGGATTTTTGGAGATTATGGATTTGGATTTTATGATCTGAGCAAGGTGAGTCCAAAGAAGGATAAGGCACGCAGGGACTGTGCCAGAGCAGTTGCGGCGGTGCTGGTGAATGAAGAAATATTGACGGAATTACGGCTCAAAAAACTTCTTCCTATAGCAAAAATCATGAAAGTTACAGGACTGCCCCGTAAAATAATAGAGACGCATCGTAAATACATAATAGCAGCAGTAGAGATTATGGATGGAGATTTTCCCATAGTTCAGGATTATATGAAATATATCAGAGAGGAGATGATGAGTTGAAGGCGCTTGTAATGGAAATACGCGGTAAAGAAGCTGTAGTCCTTAAAGAAGACGGAAGCTTTGAAACCATAAAAAATGCCGGATATACCGTAGGGGCTTCAATAGAAATAAAGAAAAGTTCCGGGATCATCAGATTCTCCAGGAAATTTACCGCTATTGCGGCAGCGGCAGCTGTATTTGTTCTGGCGGGAGGTGTATATGCCTACGCATATGTGACACCTTATACAAGCTATACAGAGACCAGCGATGATGGCGAGACAGAGATCACTTATACGGTAAATCGTTTTGACCAGGTACTTGATGTCAAGACCAGCAGTAATAATGATGAAGCGAAACCTGTACAGGAAATAAGTTTTAAGAAATTTGAATCTGTTGAAAAAGTCAAAGAAACAACAAAGGCGCAGATTGAAGCACGTAATGAGGAAATAACATTTACGGCAGAAGCTTCAGAGGAAAAGACTGAAGAAGATCTTGCAGATCCGTTGAAAAAAGAAGAGATCGTTGTTGAAAACGATGCTGCGGAAAAGAAAGGCTCAGAACTTCCTGAGACAGTTATGGATGAAGGAAAAGAGTCAAAGCCTGAGGGCAGTATTTCAATAAACGGACCTCTCGATAATCATACAGTTGATAAGGATACAGAGAAGACCGCGGAGAAAGAAAAACAGGAGAAGAAAACAACTGATACAGGGCTGACAGTTCAACCGGTGCTTGGGACGGATAAATCCACAAAAACAGAGATACCGGAATCAACAAATCCCACCGAAAGTTCCGGAACTGAAGCAGATAATAGTAAAAACACCACAAATGACAATATGTCACAAATATATGAGGACAGCTTAAAAAAAAATATAATTTCTGAAACTAAGGAAAAGGAACGTCAGGAAACGATCGTAGATTCCGAAAAGTCAGATAATACAGAGCAGGACAATACAGAAAACGAAACAGACAATAAGGAAGATAAGAAAAAAGAGAAGGAAATCAAAGAAGAGAAGCTTATCAAAGAGCCTGCAGGGTCTGTCATAAAAGAAACTACAATTGGAAACTGATAAATAAAAATGATAAATAAAAAAACTTTTTATCTAAGCCTTTTAGCCGGCTTATAGATAAAAAGTTTTTTTATTGCTTAGATCAATAAAGCGAAATATGGTTTTATCAAAAATCAATAAAGGTTAAAATAGCATGTTCCATCATAGTTGCCACTGAAAGTAACAGTATTTCCGTCCTGTGACCAGAACTTCTTCGGAATCTTAAATCTCTTATTGTTAATAGTGATCTTGATGTACTTGATCTTTTTGCTGCCGAAAGTAACATAACCGATAATATTCTCGGAACTGCTGTGTCTGATCGTGTAAGGATTGATAACAATGCTTAAAGCAGTGCTGCCCTTAAGGAGCTTTTTAGAACCCTTTAAGCTCTTGATAGACTTAACGGTAACAGTTGCTGTACCGGCATTTTTGCCGTTTTTAACCTTGAGTTTAACATCTGATGATGAGTAGGTGGTACCGTTGTAAGTTATGCTTATACCAAAATCATCTGCAGATTTCATTTTGTGTCCTAAATACTCAACCTGCGGATGGTAAGTAACAACGAATCCGCTGGCAACTTCTGCTGTAGACTGATTGCCTGAAACAGAACCTGAACTGCATGTTGTTAAGTATTCACTTGCTGTTTCAAGGCTGTTCTCAGACTGGAGCTCAGCTGAATCAACAACTTCGTGATACTCTGTCAGCGAAGAATTTGCCGCATATACTGCTGCCGGCTGACCAAACTGGACAGCGATCAAGGCTGCAGCCATGATACCGGCTATTTTCTTGCTTATGAACTTCTTAATCATTTTCGTCTCCTTTTTTCGTAATTTTTTTGAGTGGGAATGTTTGAAAACAAAAACATTTTACAATAATTTAATTAAATTGTAAAGAATTAATTTAGTTATTTTTTAATTTTGTAACATGTGACTCGGATTGCGAAGCAATCCGAGTCACAACGAAAAAATTGCGAAGCAATTTTAGAGTCTGATTACAACGAAAAAATTGCGAAGCAATTTTAGAGTCTAAATGTAATAAAAAAGACCCCGATCAATTGATCGAGGCCTTTTTTGCTAAGCTTCTGTGTATTTTACCTTCCGGATCTGCGATGAGCAGACGCACAAGCCAGATAATAAGAGCGACTGCCACAACAGCAGCTCCTAAAAAACTATCATTTAACATATCTGCTGCAGACGGTGTAAAATAATCTGCTTTTAATTCTGCATATTCAAAAATCGCATCTACGAACCACATGAGCGATGCGCCCCAGAACATGAGAACAAGAAAACCAAGCCGCATATTGTCATCTTTACGGCGATACCAGATGACCGTAGTGATTATGGCGGCAAAAACAGATATTAATAAAGTCATGAATTTACCTCCTTAAACAGTGGATTTCTGAGAATCCTCTGATCCTCTTTTTACAATGACATCTGCTGCCTTACAGATAACTGCCCAGACAGCTGTAATGAGAACAGCCATAGAGACACCGACAGTTGCAATTTCATTGAGCATTTCTATAGTGTCAGCCTTGTTGGACATTGCAGTCAGAAATGGAAACCATGGACTGATCTCTCCATGCCAGATATGTTCAAAAGCCAAAAGAGCAGATCCGCCTCCGAGCATATTTCTGAGCCAGCCAAGCTTACGGCTTAAAGGGATCGAAACTTCTTTTTCCCTGATGCCGTCTGCGGCTGCTTTTAACTCTTTTTTCTCCTCAATTTTTTTTACGGCTGAAACGATAACTGCTTCAGCTGCCGATACAGTAAAACATGCCATTTTTGTACCTCCTGATTATATTTTCCCAATTTGGATTCCCCTTAAATACAGCGAAAGGCACCCTTAATCATTGATTTTATCACATTCCTGTTTATCGTTAAAGTAT
>JAIKZC010000434.1 GCA_024682575.1 Lachnospiraceae bacterium
GACCACATCACTCGTAAGAAGAAGTGTTTTAGACATAAATTCAGCAATATTTTCCGCAAAATGCGGATATGTCTTATGCTGAAGCATTGCATCTCTCATTACCAGATAATCGCTGCAATCCTCCATTCCGCATGCACTCATGGTAGTATCAAAGAAATAAATATGCGGAACCATTCCAGGTACAAGTTTTTCCTCGATCTGTAAAATTTCAGATTCCTGACGGTTACGATCAAGAGTTGCTGTCATATCTTCCGAAATTCTTAAAGAATCTCCGGCCTGTTTTATATAAAGCCTGTTGCCTTTTCCATCTGTTACCCTGCATACATGATTAAGATTACCATGAGAGCCCGGAATTACAGCTTTCATGCTATCTCTGTCCCATTCAATCTTTCCTTCAGTCATTTTAATGGTATATTCAATTACTACCTTTTCTGTTCCTTCAGGATCATCCTCATTTATCATTAAAAAATATTTTGAAAAGTCCGACATCTTTGCGCCTCCCGATTATTTTTTATCAACAAACTTCTCTACTGGTCTGATACCCATTTTTTCAAATGATTCCTTAAACGGTGCCGTTGCAATTCCCTTCTCGGTAATGATTCCTGTTACAAGGCTGTGATCTGTCACATCAAAAGCCGGATTTACAACACCGACTCCTTCTGGTGCCATACGTTCCTTATACCACATCTCTGTAACCTCTTCACTCTTTCTCTGCTCGATCTTTATCTCATCCCCTGACGCCAATGTCATGTCTATAGTTGATGAAGGAGCACATACGTAAAAAGGAATTCCATAGTGTTTTGCAATTATGGCAACACCACTTGTTCCTATCTTATTTGCAAAATCACCGTTTGCAGCAACTCTGTCACAGCCTACGAATATTATGCCGATCTTTCCGGATTTCATAGTATAGGATGCCATATTATCACACTGTACATATGTATCAACTCCGGCTGCCTGCATCTCATAAGCCGACAGTCTTGCTCCCTGCAGTAAAGGTCTGGTCTCATCGCAATAAACATGCATGTCTTTCTTTCCATCCCAGCCCTTTTCAAGAGCTATATATACAGGAGCAAGTGCAGTCCCGTATTTTGCAGTAGCAAGTGTTCCGGCATTACAATGTGTCATAATGCCAACACCCTTTCCGAGTTTTTCCAAAAGCTCATATCCATACGCTCCTATATTACGGCTGATCTGGATATCTTCCTCTCTTATATCATCAGCTTCTTTCCTTAGAAGTTTTTTAATTTCATCCACGGATCTGGAATCTTTTTCCTTCATAAGAAGCGAATGCATTCTGTTAAGAGCCCAGCTTAAATTTACAGCAGTTGGTCTGGATGAATTCAGATAAACCATATTTTCATGACATTTTTTAACAAATTCATCCATATTATCAGTCTCAAGCTGATGAGCAAAAAGATAATATCCATAAGCTCCGCACACACCGATTGCCGGAGCTCCTCTTACACGAAGCTTCTGAATAGCCTCCCATATATCTTCTGCCTTATCAACTTTTAAGTACTCACATTTATTCGGAAGCAATGTCTGATCCAGGATTATAACCTTCTCACCATCCTCAGAGAGCTTTACCGTATCCAGACTTAATGCATTTTCCATAATTCAGCACACCCTTTCCTCTATAAAACATTCTTAATTTAATCTTCTTTTGTCGTTGCATAAGCTGCCACAAGAGCCAGACAGAGAACTGCACCCTTTACAGCCGGAAGTATATAATAAACTACTCCGCACATAGTCATACCATTCTCAAGTGTTGATATAAGTAAAGCACCAACAGCAGTTCCGATAGCATTGTACTTTTCTCTTCCTCCTACGGATCTGCCGATGAATACAGCTGCAAGTGAACTCATCAGATAACCGTCGGAACCATTGACCTGTGCAGCTGAGTTTCTTGAACAAACAACAATTCCTCCGACTGCTATAAAGAATGCTGCAAACATACCTGCCATAAATCTCATCTTTTTAACATCGATACCTGAGAGTTTTGCAGCTGTCTTATTTCCACCCATAGCATAGAGATAACGACCATATTTTGTCATTTCGAGAAGTACGAAACATATTGCAACACAGATAAGCATGATTATGATAATATATGGGGATTTACCAATATTCTGAGATGCTGCGCTCCAGCCCTTATTTAACGGAGTATTGTCACCACCCTTAAGCTTTGCTGCCCAGTCTGCAGTTGACATTCCTGCTGAAACAGCGCCACCGCCTGTAAATGCAAGTCCAAGTCCCTGATGAACGAACTGTAATGCACAGGTAGCAAGCATATCCGGTATCTTACAAACAAGTATCAGGAACATTGTAAGCAAGTACATTACCATTGCAAAGAGAATGGTCAGTACTATTGATAACCAAAGCGGAAGTGCAAACCATAAAAAGAGTGATGCAAAAACATATGCGCAGAAGGATCCCAGAGTACCTGCTGCCATATCAAATCCATCCGGCGCCATTGAAACCGTCGCCGCCAGTGCAAAAATTGTTACCGTTGACATGGCTCGAAGTATATTGACCATATTATCAACAGAGAAAAATGCTGTTCCTCTTAAAATTGAAAAGAACACGATTGAAAGAACCAGAACGAGAACTGCAGCCCAGTCAACCAAAAATTTACCAACTTTTTTTGTATCTGCTGTCATAAAATTAGCCCTCCTGCTCTGCTCATCATACAGCCTTATAGATTTCCCTTGAACCTGTAGCATAATGCATTATCTCACTTTCATTAGTTTTTGATGTTTCCA
>JAIKZC010000488.1 GCA_024682575.1 Lachnospiraceae bacterium
TAAGGGGAAGGCAAATGCAAAATGAAAATAAATCCGGGCAATCTCATGGAAAAGTGATATGGGATATTATTCTGTCAAATTATCCCGGAGCGGTATTATACGGGCTCCTTTTTAATATTTCACTGATGATAGACAGTATTATTGCCGGACAGAGCCTTGGAGCAAACGGTATAGCGGCAGTGGCTCTGGGAGTGCCGGGATACGGCATTTTGGCGGCAATTGTGTATTCACTTATCCATGGAAGTGGATTGCGAATGATATGGGCAAAAGGACGTGCAGATGAAAAGGAGTTTAGAAGAGCGCTTAACGGAGGCACGACACTCGTCGGATTCGTTGGCTTTATTTTTGCTGTAATTATTTTCATTTTTGCAGATACTATTGTTATCCTTTGCGGTGGTGATATGGTGGAAGATTTCACCCGGAACAATGCAGTGAATTATCTTTGCTTCTGTGCTCCAATTGTTTTTTTGACGGCATTGGGGATGATCCTTCAGGAGCTGATGAATGTCCTTGGATTACAGACGTATCGTGCGGCATTGGGAGCGGTCAATATAGCTGTTAATCTGATAGTTTCTATTACGTGTGTGATTTTTTTACCGGTGAATATGAAGCTTGCCGGACTTGGGATTGGAACTTCTGTCGGTGGACTTGTTGAATTTATTGTGGGAATTATAATTCTGCGTGTTTTAAATGTCCGTTTGAATTATCGTCCGGTACTCCTTCGTCCAAGAGAAATAGCAGAGACCATTCGCTGCGGATTTCCCGCAGCAGCGGATTACTTTGCTGAGAATGTTGTAATGGGTATTCAGAATAATCTGATACTTTCGGCCTTTTCGGGAGAATCATTGATGCTGGCCACTTCTGAGATCGTCTGCAATATTTCTTATTTTGCTTCCGGAAGCATAAAGGGTGCAGCAATTGCAACAGAGCCAATGTTTGGAGTCTTCTATGAAGAACGGGATGTCAACAGTATAAAAAAGGTGTGGAAAAAGGGATGGATGCTAGGAATGCTAATGTCTGTTGTCTGGGGCATTTTCTTTTATCTGTCAGTTCCGGTGATTTCGAACTTGTTTGGTATGGAAGTTAATGCGGATATATACAGAGGGATGCTGTTCTCTATAGTCTTTTACCCATTTATGCATACGGTCTATATGTTTACTCTATATTATGAGGCAACGAAACGGTTTAGCGTATCAATGGCTTTTGCTATCGTTCCGGATTCTATATTATACATCATTATGATGGCGATCCTTATTCCGATCCTTGGCAAAGATGGTATCTGGCTGTCGATCACCGGAAATCAGCTATTGGGTCTGATACTGCTGATACCATTGGTATTGCTTATAGCTTCCTGGCATGGGATAGAGAAAGACCGTTTATTATTATTGCCTGAGGAATTTTATTCAGGAAAAGTGCTGATGGAAACGGAGGTATCAGCAGATGGAAGAGATGAAGAAGCAAAGAGAGAGAACTTTAAGGATAAAATGCAGGAACTGCTTACAGATCAGACAGAAATAGATAATGTAATGTTTTTTATGGAAGAAATAATGTCAGTTGTACGTCAAAACTCTAATAAAATTCATATATCATTAAAAGATAATAACCAGAATATAGTGGTTTATATACGTAATTCAGGAAAACAGTATGATCCGCTTTCATCAATTTCAGAAGAAATTAAGTCAGCGGCAGATGAAGGAGCTATTTCGTATAGCTATGTCTACAAGATGAATATTTTGACTATCAATTTAAGAGAAATTAAAAATATTGTTCCGGAGGCATAAAAGGTGAAAATAAGATTAAAAAGATCGAATACACTTATGTCAAAAAAGTATTATTCTATGCTTTTAAGTGGAACCTTAAATATAATGGTTGCATCATTGCTTTTAATGTCAGATTCATTGATCGCCGGTGCTATGGTAGGCTCTGATGCTGTGGCGGGTATAGGACTTATCACACCGATTTATTCGTTAGCCGTGTTTTTTGGAACCATCTTTTCTATAGGCATTCCGATTTTATATTCAAACGAAATGGGGAAATTTAATAAAAGCGAAGCCGATAGAGTTTTTGGTTTTGGCGTGCTGATGTCCGTTGTAGTTGGAATTGTTATATTTGTTTCAGTCAATATATTTAATGATCTCTATTTGAGCATTTATTCGGAACAGAAGGAAATTTTGTTCAATGCCAAAGGGTATCTGTTCTGGATGCGTTTTACGGTGTTTATACTTCCGATAAGGATGCTTTTAGGCGATATGGTGTATAGCGATGGGGACGAATTAATTTCATCGATTGCTAATCTGGTGCAGGGTATTGGAAATATCGCCTTTTCAATTATTCTTTGTCGATTTATCGGAGTACGGGGAATAGGCATGGCTTCTTTTCTGTTTAATATAATTTCTTTTTTGATCCTCTTGCTTCATTTTGCAAATAAGGATAATACACTTCGTTGGAACATGTATTTTTCGTTTGGGTTGATGAAGAATGTTATACAATACAGTATCATTGATTCAAGTTCTTACCTTTTTTTGTCTCTTTTAGTAGCCTCACTTAATACTTTTATCGTTTCTCAATTTGGGGCAAAGTATCTGATACTGTCTTCTGTTATATCTTTGTGCCGTGAGTCTCAACTGCTATTTGACGGGATTGGTGCCGCAGTCGGACCTATCTTCAGTATTTACTTAGGGGAGGAAAATCTGAGCGGATTGCGAAGCAGCTATGATCCGGCTAATAAAACAGCCATTGCAGAGGGAGTTATAGTCACACTGCTTTTGATCATTATTGCACCATTCGTTCCGAAATTTTTGAATATAGCGGATCCTCAGATCATAAAACTGGCCGTGAATGGTACTCGACTGATCGCGCTTGGATCTACATTCATCAGTCTTTTGTATCTGCTTACATCTTATTATCTTGTGATAGAACAGATCCTTCTGGGACTGATAGTCTGCGCACTGAGAGATCTGGTTTTCTGTTTAAGTCTTGCTTTAGTTTTTGGAAAAATTTTTGGAATATACGGCATGTTTATTGGTATTGCAGCTGCGCCAGCTGTTGCTTACATTCTGCTTATTGTATATATCAGGACACGTTACGGAAAAGAGGATGTTCCATTGCTTCTATCCAGAGTTCCCGGCAATAGAAATACCTATTTTTTTAATCTTTCCACAGAGCCTGAGGAGATAATTGATGTGCAGAAAATGGTCGGAAAACTGCTGAATAAACATGATGTCAATGACAAAATTAAAGTTCGTGTTATGCTGCTGATAGAAGAACTGCTTATGTTTATCCGTCAGATGAATGGTAATAAATCTATTCTTGCAGAGCTCAGTGTATTTTTACGCCCCGAGGGTGTACAGCTGATACTTAAAGATGAGGGAAAGTCTTTTGATATGGCTGATGAAGATTTGAGCAGCAGCTCCCTTTCTGCCTATACAATTTCATTATATCTGCAAAAGAGAAATATTGATGATCGTCATTTGACTGCCATGGGATTAAACAGAAGTATATTTTTTATTAAATTTAATGATGGCTGAATTAACAGGAAAAGCTGCTCAGTATTTTACAAAACTAAATAAATCTGATAACTCTGCCGATATAATAAACAGTTGGATAAGATCTAAAAAATAATTAAATTTAGATCAGCAGAATAGCTAAAACATAAATAAAAAAATTGTAAAATATTACCACTTTTAACAAAAATGATTTAATAGGATAATAAATGTGTGAGAGTTTAACTTGTGAGGGGAAAATACTTTTGAAAGGGGACTTGTCCATGGAAACAGAAACGGTGAATAAGGAAAAGACCTTCTTTTTTTCCAGAGGTAAAAAGAAGGATGAAGGAAGACGTCGAAGAAGTGAAGACAGAAGAAAAGCCAGTCTGAGGGTTATATTTACATCAAGACAGGGTCGATTTTACTGTAAAACTGTAGATATATCCGAGTCCGGCCTTTCTGTAACACTTGACAGTCCTTATTATGTCAGAGAAGACGAAGAAGTTTTGATCCATTTCAGAGAGACAGAATTTGACATTACACTTTCAGCTAAAGTCGTAAATGTTTTGCAGCTTGGGGATTCGGTCTGGAGTTATTCCATGAAGATCACCGATTTTCATGAAAACAAGAATGAATGGATAAACGTTGTAAATTCGGTCGGAATCGTTGTTGAAGACAGTGATCAGGAATACGCGGGTGACAAATTTAAGAAGATCAAAGTAAAATATGTCCTGCCAAGTATTAAAAGGCGCCGATGCTATCCGAGAGTTATTCTGGATACAAAGTTTGAAAATCCGGCTTTTCCCGGTGGATATGTAACTATTCATGATTTCAATTATATCTATGTGACAATTCCGAAGGATTCTCCGGAGATAGAGTCTTTCAAATTCAATATGGTACCTGAAGCGTTGTTTGTCTGCCGTTTTGAGTGCATACTGGACAGCGGGTATAAGCTTTACAGGATACTGAATATCGATGAAGTAATGGGTGATCTCATAACATATGGTGAGGTACTTACTTATTTGAGGGAAAACGGAAAGAATCTGTAAGAGTTAATAAAGCCTATGTCCTCATGGTAAGAATATTTCTACCGGGGAGATAGGCTTGATTTTTAGTTTTTTTTGCGGGGTGACGTAATGAAACAATTAGGAATCAAGATCAATGAGGCAGAAGAACTGCGTGAATTTATGCAGACCTTTAAGAATGAGGATTTTTTCCTTAATGCATCTGATGTAGTATGCCATATTTCCATATGTGACTATCGCAAAAAACAGCTTGTAAATGATATGTTGGTCATGATCAGGGAATTTTCGCCGAAGATAAAAGTTTTAGGATCAACAGTAGTAAGTGAGATATATGATGGTAAACTTCAGCTAAATATATGCGTTGTAAATTTCAGTTTTTTCAGATCAAGTCATGTTACTATATATGGATTTGAGTGTGGTCCCGACGAGGGAGAGAAAATTGCTGAAATTGCAGCAGATAAAATTCGAGCCATAGATGATGTTAAAAGTGTTGAGATCATTGCTAATGCCACAACGATCGATAATGTAGATACTTTCTTCAGAACATTGAAGGTCAACAAGGATATAGTCGTTTTTGGATGTGGTTCCGGAGGCACTTTTGAAGATGAGAATAATGTTCTTGCCATTGATGAATTTTTCGTGCTTACAGACAGAATATTGAGAAATGGTATTGCAGTAGCTGTATTTTCAGGGAAAGAACTCGAAGTTTTTTCTTTACACAGTCTCGGCTGGAGACCCATAGGAATAGAGCATGAAATTACCAAGATGGCGAACAGTCTTGCGGTTTCTGAAATAGATGGAGAACCGGCAATAGATTTTTATAGTAAATATCTCGGCATTGCCCAGGATGAAAATTATGTAAAAAATACACTTGAATTTCCGGTTGTTATAAACAGGGAAGGCGTAACTATAGCCAGAGCGATCGGAGATCTTGATAAAAATAAAAATCTACTTTTTGTATCCGGGGTGTATGAAGGAGAAAAAATCCGTCTGGCTGTAGGAAACTCCCGGGATATCGTGATCGAATCTAAAGAAAATGCATTAAAGATTGAGGAATTTCAGCCTGAGGGACTTTATCTGTGTATTTGCGGATCACGTCAGGCATATCTGCAGACAGAAATCCAGACAGAACTTTGCTTCTATACTAATGTCTGCGATACTGTTATCGGTTCATCTGCCTTTGGAGAAGTGTCAAGAGCCGGTGAGACAGTAACGCTTTTTAACTTTGCACTGGTAGCCACAGCATTTAGAGAAGGTCCTAAAAATCCTGATAGAGAAATAAAATATCAAAATGGTGATGCATGTAGTATCTTATCGCTTCATCCGCTTTATGACAGAATGTTCCATCTGATGATGGTAAGTTCTCATGAATATGCGCTTCGCCATGAGGAGGAAAAGGAAAGGGCATTAGAAGAAGAGATAAGAGTGCAGAAGGCTTCGAATGAGGCGAAGTCAGCCTTTCTTTCAAATATGTCGCATGAGATCAGGACACCTATCAATGCAGTTCTTGGTATGAATGAAATGATCCTGCGTGAGTCAAATGATGAGAATATCCGTGAGTATGCCAATAATATTCAGAGTGCAGGCGGAGCTTTATTAAGCCTTGTTAATGATATATTAGATACATCCAAGATAGAAGCCGGCAAAATGGAGATAATTCCTGTGGAATACAGTCTGTCCTCGCTTCTTAATGATGTGATCGTAATGACAAGACCCAGAACGGATAAGAAAGATTTATTTATAGATGTTAAGGTGGATGAAAATATTCCGGATCTGCTTCTGGGTGACGAGATAAGGATAAGACAGGTTCTTTTGAATATCTTCAGCAATGCTGCAAAGTATACGGAAGAGGGCGGAGTTTACTTTACGGTAAAAGAGTCCGAAAGAAAAGACGATTCAATAACTATCGATTTCAGTATAAGGGATACGGGAATAGGAATAAAAGAAGAAGATCTGAGCAAGCTTTTCTCACCTTTTGAAAGGATAGAGGAAAAGAGAAACCGTACCATAGAAGGTACGGGACTTGGAATGAATATTGTCATGAACCTTCTTCATATGATGGATACAAATCTGATAGTTGACAGTGTATATGGAGAGGGATCGGATTTTCATTTTTCATTAAAGCAGAAAATTGTTAATGAAGAACCAATTGGAAACTTTGAAGAAAGAGCGAGAATTAAAAATGATACTCAGATAGAAAGCAGACCTTTCATAGCTCCGGGCGCGAAAATACTGGTGGTTGATGATACAAGGATGAATCTGAAGGTAGTGCAGAGCCTATTGAAGAGAACAGCCATCCAGGTGGATACTGCTGATAGCGGAGAAGAAAGCATAGTCCTTGCAAAGACTAATCACTATGATATTATTTTCATGGATCACCGGATGCCGCAGATGGATGGCAGTGAGGCCATGAAAAAAATTCGTGAACTTCCGGATGATGTCAATAAAAATAAGAATACTCCGATAATAGTTCTTACAGCCAATGCGGTAGCAGGAGCTAAAGAGGGATTTTTAGAAGAGGGATTCGATGATTATCTCTCTAAGCCTGTTAAATCAGAAACGCTTGAATATATGATACTTTGTTATCTTGATAAGGAGCTCATTATTGAAGGGGCTTATTCTGAAGATGAAAGCGGTATTTCCAAGGATGTTCAAAACCGTTTCAAACCATATCATGCCGTAGAAGGCTTAAATATAGCCGAAGGTATCCGAAATTCCGGAAATGCAGATATTTATGAAGAAGTATTAAAGGAATTTGTCGAGTCGGCAGAAGAAAGAATGAGCATAATGATCAAGGATGCTATGGAGGAGGATATAAGAGACTTCACTATCCGCGTTCATTCATTGAAGAGTTCTGCAAGGCTTGTCGGTGCTATTGACCTATCAGAAAGAGCAGAGAAACTTGAAAAGCTTGGAAATGATAATAACCTGTCAGAAGTTTTAAGATTTGCACCTGCGATGCTCCAGCTCTATCAGGAAATAACTGATGCTATAGCTGAGGTGATGAATTCTCAAAAGAAAGATGATGATGATAAGGAACTGATCGAAGCGGAAATGCTTGAAGAAGCATATGGTGCAATTAAAGAATCTGTAAGTGCAATGGATTTCGACAGTGCTGATGCGGTGATCAAAAAACTTGAGGAATATAAAATCCCGGAATCAGAAGCAGAAAAATATCAGCAGGTCAAGGCATATATAAGAAATGTGAATTATGATGAGATAATGAAAATATTATAAGGCAAAAATCTCCCGGCTTAACTTTAATAGTCGGGAGATTTTCTTATAATTTTAGATTAACTTTATTTTACCTGTGTCATGTAAGAGACAAGAAGTTCCGTGAATATAGAAAACATAACAGGAGATATAGAACTTTTTTCAGGACTCTTAGTCGGATATGGTATTGAAACAAGGCGGTCTTTTTTTCTGATCTTTTTAGGCATGTAAGCAGCGGTAACGATCATAAGAGATCCGTGTCCGTTTGTTATCTGCTCGAAAAGCTCTTTATGTCCGCTGACGGAATAAAAGATCACCAGCTCATCTTCATTCATTATTTCTGCAATATCCCTTACATCGTGAAGATCTACCGCAGGGCAATATATACCAAGCTTTCGTGTAAGGATTGAGAAGAGCTCTGCACTGCTGTGACTTTTAACATGACCACAGGCATATATGTGCTTAAATGAAAGAACATATTTTGCGAGATCAGTCATGTATTCCTCGGTCAGGACTTTTTCGGCTTCGTGTATTGTTGTATTTAAGAGAGAAAAATATTCCTGCTGCGGTGGTGCAGAAGGATCCTCTTTGGCGGCAACGGCCAGGTAACTTACAAGATCCGATCTGAAATCCTGATAACGTTCATAACCTATGGAATGTATAAAACGCGTTACTGCGGGTTGGGAAACTCCGCAGGCTGCTGCAAAATCACTGGTGGATTTATAGGCAACATCGTCAGGAGATGAGAGTATGGCTTCGTATAATTTCCAGTCATTTTTTGTGAAATTATCTTTGTTTGTCTGCAATTTATTTATAAAATCCATAGCTTAAACCTCGTTTTGAATAAAATATTCATTGCCTATATTATGATAACACATAATTATTGATTAGAAAATCCAATTATATTAGGAAATAACAACAAAAACATCAGATCTTTTTTGTAGATAAATGACAATAGATTAAATTCGTGAATTAGTGTATAAATAAATTATTCAAAACACGATCGTGAATAAAAATTTTAGAATATTTATTACAAAGGAGATAATGATGGCAGAAGGTGCTGTATTAGAAGAGCAGGGAGGAATTGTAATGTCAGGTAAATATGCTGCCCTTGCGGATATAATAGTAAAAAATGTAGGTGGAGTGGAAAATATTTCCGGACTCACACACTGTGTTACGAGACTCAGATTTAACTTAAAGGATGAGTCAAGGGCAAATAAGGAAGTGCTCAATTCAACTGATGGTGTAATATCCGTGATACAGTCAGGCGGACAGTATCAGGTGGTTGTCGGAAATAAGGTAACTGCTTTATTTGATACTATCATGGAAAATTACAACATATCCGGAGTAACAGAGGATATAAAAGAAGCAGAAGAAAGCCAGACAAAGAACGGTCCTATAGCTGCGCTTATGAGCACAATGTCCGGAGTTCTGGTTCCGACCTTAAGCGTGCTCACTGCAGCGGGTATCATAAAGGGTGTTATTTCTTTTGCACTTACCATGAAATGGGTATCAGAGGGCAGTGGTCTCTATATGCTCCTTTATGCACTGGGTGACGGATTTTTTTATTTCCTTCCGATCTTCCTCGGAATAACTGCAGCAAGAAAATTTAAATCCAGTGAGTTTATAGGCGGAGCAATAGGTGCTGCCATGGTTTATCCGGCTCTTGTTAATATCGCCGGAAATATGGAAATCGCAGGTACTGTCTTTGCCGGAACCGCTTTCGAGATGAGCTTTTACAATAAGATATTCGGAATCCCGATCATAATGCCGGGAGCAGGATACACATCCAGCGTTGTTCCGATCATTATTGCTGTTTACGCTGCATCAAAAATTGAAAAATGGTGCAAGGCACATATTTCAGAAAATGTCAGCGGAATTTTTACGCCGCTTATAACAACAGTTCTGTCAGTTATTCTTACATATATAGTTATCGGACCTGTTTCAAATGCGATCTGCGGTGTTATTTCGATCGTAGTTAAATTCCTTTTCAATATTCCCGTAGTTGGAGGGATCATAGCGGGAGGTCTGCTCGGCGGAGGATTCGGAGTGCTTGTAATGTTCGGTCTTCACTGGGTTATCATAGGACTTGCATTATCGCTGATCGCAATGAATGGTTCAGATATAATAATGGCATGCGGTGGAATCGGTCCTATGATCGGTATGTTCCAGGGACTTGCAATCTGCTGGGCGAGCAGAAAGAACATAAAGGTCAGAGATCTTGCGATACCTGCAACTATTTCGCAGATCTGCGGAGTTGGAGAGCCTCTTATGTATTCGATACTTGTCCCGATACGTAAACTCTTTGTTATAAATATTTTAGGCGGATGCTTAGGCGGCGCGATCCTCGGCCTGCTAGGAACAAAGATATATATGTTCGGCGGCAGCGGTCTTTTTGGAATATTTAACTATGTGAATCCTGCAGGCGGAATAGAAGATGTTGTAAAGCATTGCATCGGAGTTGGTATTGCGGGAGTAGTTACATTTATAGCTACACTTATGGCATATAACGATGAAGAAGCAAATAAAGCATTGGGAAAGGCAAGTAAATAAGGCGGCTTGTGAGGTTAGACATGGATTTTAATGAATTGATTTTATCAGAGGATGATTTAGAAATAAAGAAATACAGCGTGAATGGGCGGACGATATTTGTCCGCGCATTTCTTGATAAGGACTATTGCTTAAAAGCAAAAGACGAAATAGAAAAGATCAATATATTTATTCCGGAAGCCTATTTTAAGGGGCTTGAGATAAATGGATATAACAGGGAAAATGCGCCGTTATTTATTCCCAATACCGTGGGCGGATACATGGCCGGACCTGCAGAGGAGCCGGGAATAGGACGATTCAATGAGGCAAATTCTCTCTTCAGGGCTTTAGAACACGGATATATAGCTGTATCTGCGGGTGTAAGAGGAAGAAACAGCGGTAAAGAGAGCAATGAATTTTTTGAAGGCAGCAGCGAAAAAAAAAGCAGTGTAAATTCCGGAATTCTTTGCGGAAGGGCTCCGGCATTTATTGTTGATATGAAAGCTGCAATTCGTTTTTTAAGGCTTAATGCGTCTGTTATAGGCGGAAATATGGAGCATATCATTACCAACGGCACATCTGCCGGTGGTGCGCTCTCAGCACTTACGGGAGCTAGTGGAAACAGTGAGGATTATAAAGAATATCTTGAGGAAATAGGCGCAGCAGAGGAGAGAGATGATATTTTCGCTGCAAGCTGCTATTGCCCGATCCACAATCTCGAACATGCTGATATGGCTTATGAATGGTTATTTCATAAAGAAGACGTCTATCATATGTATAAAAAGAGAAAGACTGAAAATGGAATAGAGAGGATCCCATTCAGTGAAAAAATGGATGCTGAGACAATGAAGCTTTCAGAAGAACTTGCAGCAGAGTTTCCGGGATATCTGAATTCTCTTGAATTAAAGGATAGGTGTGGCGAAGTCCTGACTCTTGATGAAAAAGGAGAGGGCAGCTTTAAGGAATATCTTAAGGGCTGGGTCATCCGTTCCGCGCAGAAAGAATTGGATACGCATATTTCAGATTCTCGTAAAAATGAAAGAAAAGTGGAAGATTCGGAAGTTGAGAATCAGGACTATCTTCATTTTTCAAACGGTGTGGTAAAAGATTTGGACTGGGATGCATATATAGCTAAGATAAGCAGAATGAAGCCTGTTTTTGCGTTTGATAATCCGAATCTGACATCTCCCGAAAATGAAGAATTCGGTGATGAAAATTCAGAGGGAAGACACTTTACGGAATTTGCCTTTAAGCACAGTAAGGCAAATGGTGAAATGGCCGATAGACAGATAATAAAAATGATGAATCCCTTAAGTTATATTAATGACAAGAACGTGTCAACCGC
>JAIKZC010000040.1 GCA_024682575.1 Lachnospiraceae bacterium
TAAGCAGATCAACGAGCTCGAGTACACTACTTCAATGGCAAAGTGTCAGGGATGTACAAACCACTGCCGTCTTACCATCAACCGTTTCACCGGCGGAAGAACATTTATCTCCGGAAACCGTTGTGAAAAGGGAATCGGTAAAGCAAACGCCCATAAGGATGTTCCTAATCTTTATGATTACAAATATCACAGAATATTTGATTATGAACCCCTTACGGCAGATGAGGCACCAAGAGGCAAGATAGGTATTCCCAGAGTCCTCAATATGTATGAGAACTATCCTTTCTGGTTTACTTTCCTTACCGAGCTTGGATTTGAAGTTGTACTTTCACCACGTTCAACCCACGATATCTATTCACTCGGCATCGAATCAATTCCAAGTGAATCAGAGTGCTATCCTGCAAAACTTGCACATGGTCATGTTACCTGGCTTATAAAACATGGTATCAAAACAATCTTCTATCCTTCTATTTTCTATGAAAGAGAAGAATTTAAAGATGCAGGAAACCATTATAACTGTCCTATTGTTACCTCTTATCCGGAAAATATAAAAAACAACGTAGATGAGATCACCTCAGGACAGATAAATTTCATAAAACCTATGCTCTCATTTGCAGCACCGGAAACAATTTATCCAAGGCTTATCGAGTGCTTCCCGGATATTCAGCCCTCTTTGATAATAAAGGCTGTTCAGAAAGCATGGAAAGAGCTTGCTGCTGCAAGACGTGACGTACAGAGACGTGGAGAGGAAACCCTCAGATACATGGCTCAGAATCACAAGCGCGGTATCGTGCTTGCCGGAAGGCCTTATCATGTAGATCCTGAGATCAATCATGGTATCCCCGAGCTTATAACACAGCATGACATATGTGTACTTACCGAGGACTCGATCTCTCATCTTGCAAATATAGACAGAGATCTCCGTGTAATGGATCAGTGGATGTATCATACAAGACTTTATGCAGCCGCTGAATTCGTTAAAACAAGAGATGACCTTGACCTTATACAGCTTAACTCATTCGGCTGCGGACTTGACGCAGTAACAACTGATCAGGTTTATGAGATACTTTCTTCATCCGGAAAGATTTATACATGCCTGAAGATAGACGAGGTAAATAACCTTGGTGCAGCAAGAATTCGTGTACGTTCACTCCTGGCTGCCCTTCGTGTAAAGGATATGAAACACGAAACAAGGGAAATAAAGTCTTCTGCTTACAAGCGTGTGGTTTACACTGAAGAAATGCAGGCACAGGGTTATACTATCCTTTGTCCTCAGATGTCACCTGTTCATTTTGATATTATAGAGAAGGCTTTCCAGAGTGCGGGATATAACCTCGTGATCCTTGGAAATGACGGTCGTGAAGCTGTTGATGTAGGTCTTAAATATGTAAATAACGATGCATGCTACCCTTCATTAATGGTCATCGGACAGATAATGGATGCTCTTCTCTCCGGCAAATATGACCTTAACAAGACTGCAGTAATAATGTCCCAGACCGGAGGCGGATGCAGAGCTACAAACTATATTGGATTTATCAGGCGAGCACTTGAAAAGGCAGACATGCAGCAGGTACCTGTAATATCTCTTAACCTAGTTGGTTTAGAGGGCAATCCCGGATTCAAGCTTTCACGCGACCTTATAATGAAAGCAATGTACGGTCTTGTATTTGGTGATATTTTCTTAAGATGTATCCTTAGAATGCGTCCTTATGAACGTGTTAAGGGATCTACGGATGCTATTCATGCAAAGTGGCTTAAAACTGTACAGGATTTTGTATCTGAGTCAAAGCCGTCATTCTTTAAGTTCAGAAAGCTTTGCCGTGATATAGTTAAAGACTTTGATAATATCGCAATAGATGAAGACTTAAGAAAGCCCAGGGTTGGTATTGTCGGCGAGATTCTCGTTAAATTCATGCCTGAAGCAAATAATCATCTTGCAGACCTCTTAGAGGCTGAAGGTGCAGAGCCTGTGGTTCCGGATCTTATAGACTTCCTTCTCTACTGCTTCTATAACCAGATTTATAAAGCACAGAAGCTTGGAACTTCAAGAAAAACAGCTGCAAATGCATGGCTTGGTATCAAAGCTATGGAATTTTTAAGATCTGCTGCTGCATCAGAGCTCAAAAAATCAATGCATTTTGAAGCTCCTGAGCATATAGAAACTCTTGTTAACTATGCAAAGGATATCGTAGATATAGGTAATCAGACCGGTGAGGGATGGTTCCTTACAGGAGAAATGCTTGAGCTTATACACAGCGGTGTAGGTAATATCGTTTGTGCCCAGCCTTTCGGATGTCTTCCAAACCACGTTGTTGGTAAGGGTGTTATCAAGGCCATAAGAAAACAGCATCCGGGCGCAAATATTGTTGCAATAGACTATGATCCCGGCGCTTCAGAGGTTAACCAGCTCAACAGAATTAAGCTTATGCTCTCGACTGCTAAAAAGAAGTTAAAGGAAAAAGAAGAGGCTAATAATTCATATAATTCTTCAATCGTTAAAGCCGAAGGATCTTATGCAAGATAAATTCAGTTTTCTTAAAAGATAAAAAACAAGCACAATCTGACAAATAATGTTAGATTGTGCTTATTTTTATTTTTGCAAACTGCCAAATAATAGCAAAAGATATAAGTTGATTTATCGCACTTTTAACAAAATGTTAGGCTTGACCAACATATGTTTTGGGTGACATAATGTGTTTATAAAGAAAAATCATTAGTTTTTAATACATTTTTTTTGCGATTTGTATTTGACTTAAAATTAAGATATTAAATTCTAACAGGAGGTAAGATTATGTTAAATCTCGTTGATATCCATAATGGTGAACATTGCAGAGTCCTATGGCTCCCGGGTCCGGCTGCTCAGTTAAACTCATTAATAAAACTGGCTCAGAATGAACTTCTGACTGTTGTAGAAAACAGCGGAGCTGACGGGATCATAATCAAAAAAGGAGAAAAATCCTATGCCATGAGCGGCGATATTGCCTCATACGTCAGAGTTGAGAAGGAGGATTTCATCCCTGCTTAAGGGTCTGTACTCTCCTTCTTTAAGATTTTCATCCAGGCGTATTGCGCCCATTGAAAGTCTCTTTAAATAAACAACTTCTTTTCCGCAGGCGTGAAACATTCTTTTTATCTCATGAAATTTACCTTCATGGATCGTTACAAATGCTTCATGTCCTGAGGAATCTTTTATTTCAAGCTTTGCAGGAAGAGTTGTAAAATCATCATCTAATTTTATGCCTTTCTCAAAGGCTTTAACATCATCTTCATTTATAACTCCATCAACCTTTGCAAGATAAGTCTTGTCAACATGTTTTGAGGGTGACAGAAGTTCATGGGCAAGTTTTCCGTTATTTGTAATTAAAAGCAGTCCAACTGTATCCTTATCAAGACGTCCAACAGGAAAAAGATCTTTTCTATGCTGGCCATCTATAAGGTCTAATACTGTTTTCTGCCTTTTATCATTAGTCGCAGAAAGAACTCCTGCCGGTTTATTCATCATATAATACTCAAATTCCGAATATGATACTTCCTCTCCGCAATAAATTATTTTCTCATCTCCGTTCAGTGAAATTCCCGGATCCTTAATTACTTCACCGTTTACACTAACCTGACCTTTTCTGATATTTTTCTTTAATTCACTTCTTGTCCCAATATTCATATCTGAAAGTAATTTATCTAATCTCATTAAAATATCTCCTGTAATTATACCGATACCAACACAGCCCTTACCGGTGCCCCATCAGCTTCAGCTATTTTCAACGGCGCAGCAAAAAGGAAATACTCTCCGTCCTCCACTTCGCTAAGCTCCAGATTTTCAATTATGACCATATTTTTTCTTAAAAGTTCATAATGTATATTATTATCGCCAACTGTCTCATTTTCTACACCGATCAGCAATATTCCTATTTCATTCAGGTAAGCAGCAGCCTCGGAATTTATGCTGAATTTTCCTCTGAACAGAATTCTCTTTGCTGCAGCTGAGCTCGCACGATTTTCGATATCAACGATTTTTTCCGGAGTGACTTCTGAATTTACTGATTCGACTACACAGCGACCTACGCAGCGGCTGAGCGCTATTTGCTCAACAGTATTTCCATCTTCATAAAAATGCAGAGGGGCATCTACGTGAGTAGCCGCATGTGATCCAAATATTATTCTGGATAAATTATAATCTGAACCATTTGAAATCGACATCACTCTTTTTATTTCAGGCTGGGGATCTCCCGGATAAACCGGACATGAAATCAGTTCCTTTGAAAGATCATAGATTCTGAAATTATCTGCAGAAACTCCTGAATCATCAGCTGAAGACGTATTTGATGCAGCTTCCATAAAACCTGCAGTTAAAATACCGGTAGGAATAGCTACCGCAAAGAGACCGATTATTGTTATCAGCATACCGATTATACGCCCCAGAAATGTTACCGGATAAATATCTCCATATCCTGTCGTTGATAGTGTTGCGACAGCCCACCATAAACCTGAAAATGCATTGTTGAATGCCTCAGGCTGTGCATCGTGTTCCGCATAATACATGAGAATAGACGCCGCAAACATTAAGACCATTACCAGAAAAACTGATGCTAAAAGCTGTGATGCTTTTCTTTTTATGACAGCTACAATAAATGTCATCGGGTCTGAATACTTATTGATCTTAAAAAGCTTTAAAATTCTTGAGACTCTTATTAATCTGAAAACAACAATTCCCGGCGGAACCAGCTGTGATAAATAAAAGGGGAGGATTGATAAAAGATCGATCACTGCATCAGCTGATCTGACATAGGTAAAAATCGGATGTTTACTTTCCGGATATAATAAATCTGCTGTGAAAAGCCTTAAAGCATATTCCAGGCTAAAGATGATCATACAGATGGTATCTGTAATATAAAGGAGCCTTGCAAATCCTGCTGACAGGTCAAAAGTCTGAAGAAAGGTTACCGCTATTGAAATTATTATCAGTGAAATTATCACTGTATCAAAAGCCTTGCTGCAGAAATCGCTTCCGTTGGCAATCTGAATTATTTCAAATAATCTTTTGCGATAACCCCTCTTCATTGATCCATGACCCCTTTTAATATTATCCAAGACTTGTATCAAGCGCCATCATAAGCGTAAAGCCAAAAGCAAAAAGGATAGTGCTTGTATTGGTATGTTTTCCGGACGACATTTCCGGAATAAGTTCTTCTATGACTACATATATCATAGCACCTGCCGCAAAGCTCAAAAAATAAGGAAGTACCGGTGTTACGAGCGGTGCCGCAAGCAGCGTGAGAATTGTTCCAACAGGTTCAACAAGACCCGAAAGAACACCGCTGATAAACGCCTTAAACTTCCCCTCTCCTTTGCTCCTTAAAGGCAGCGAGATAATTGCCCCCTCCGGAAAGTTCTGTATGGCAATACCCAGTGCAAGAGCGAAAGCAGCTGCAAGTGAAATATTCGATCTGCCTGAAAGCCATCCGGCATAGACTACTCCGACAGCCATTCCCTCAGGAATATTGTGAAGCGTAACAGCCAGAACCATCATAGTTGTACGCTTTAGATTAACATGTGGACCTTCGGGCTCATCAGAATACATATGCAGGTGAGGAATAATTCCATCAAGGATCAAAAGAAATATAATTCCAAACCAGATTCCCGAAGCCGCAGGAATAAAAGAAAGTTTTCCCATATTTTCAGACTGTTCCATTGCAGGAATGATAAGGCTCCAAACAGAAGCTGCTATCATTACTCCGGCCGCAAAACCCTCGAGGGCCTTATTTAGCCTTTCATTTAGCTCGCCCTTCATAAAGAAAACCATTGCAGATCCTAATGCTGTACCAAGAAAAGGAATAAAAATTCCTATGATAAGATCATAAGTCAATATAATTACCTCCGTAAATACCGACTTCTCCTGTTCTTTATTTAATTATAGCAAAATCATATGTTTTAGTCACTAAACATAACTAACTAGTCTAAAATTCCTTATATTTCAACATTGTACGATTCTAAAAATTTGACTTTGTGTTAAATTAAACTATAATTGATATAAAGGGTGAGGAAAGGGGCTAAAACTATGGTAATATTCGTCTTTCTTTTATGGCTTGTCCTTAACGGGCGTGTTACGTTGGAGCTCGTCATTTTTGGTGTTCTCGTATCTGCAATTATAGCCGCATTTCTCCATTTTCTCACTGACTATAATATTAAATCTGAAATTGAACTTCTAAAAACTTTCCCATTTATAATTCTTTATTTTCTAAACCTTATAAAAGAAATTATTCTGGCTTCTTTAAGCGTAATAAAGGTTATTTTAAGCAATCAAAAGCCGGATTCCGTCCTGATCGAATTCCATTCAGGTATAAAAAGCAATCTCTTAAATTCCATACTTGCCAATTCTATCACTTTAACGCCCGGCACCTACACGGTTTTTCAGCAGGAAGACCGTTTCGTTGTACATTGCCTTATGGAAGCCTATGGTGAAGGTATTGAAAATTCATCATTTGTCAGACTCTTAAATAAAATCGGAGGTAAGATCTCATGAATATAGCCGAAGCCTATCGGGCTCTATATACTGTGGCTTTGATAATCCTTGCAATCCTGATCGGAATAATGCTGATTCGTGCCGTAAAGGGTCCCAGAGTCACTGACAGAATACTTTCTGTAAATATGATCGGAACTATGGTCATAAGTTCAATATTGATCCTTTCACAAATGCTTGGTGAAAATTATCTTATCGATGTTGCTTTAATATACGCT
>JAIKZC010000088.1 GCA_024682575.1 Lachnospiraceae bacterium
ATAACTTATGGTTTCCCAAAGAAGATCCGAAATTATCTTACCGGCACGGTCTTCTTCTCTGTTCCACAGTGCATTTAGAAGTTCTTTTACCGTATCAGCACTCACAGTATCCGTGAAGAAACGCACTACAGTATCTCTAAAAATTGATGAAATCTCTCTGTTTGGAATCTTTAGTGAAACCGTTTCGCCATCTTCGTTTGCGTCAGCCTTTGTGATATATCCGGTCATCAGAAGCACGCTCCACAGGTTATCTTCCGTGGCATGAAGTGTATCATAGGTCAGTTCGTCTGAAATAGTCTGCCGGATGGTCTCCCCATTCAGCAGCGTCTCGAATTTATCGGAAACATCAAAATCAGTGCGTTTTACAAAAGTCATAAGTATTCCGTTGTGACTCGTATTTTTCCAGTAATTTTTAGGCTTCGCATCTCTATGTTTGTTAAGAGCGGAAATATAGTTGATCACATCCCATGGACAGTATAACGAATTGTTTCCAAATATATATCCATCGTACCATTCTTTGAAAGTATCTGCGGCCTCAGACCTGTCTGCCGCCTCAAGGATTTCTACGACCTCCGCTTCCGTAAAACCAAAATACTGTGAAAAGTCTTCATCAAGTACAGAATAAGATACGAAATTATTGGTTCCGGTAAAAATACTTTCTTTTGCAATTCTCAGGCATCCTGTAACTACTGCAAACTTTAGAAATTCATTGTCTTTAAGTGATGTACTCATGATTCCTTTAATAACATCAAGCATTTTTGAATAATAGTGATTTTCGGCACTATCCTTTTCACTTGCTTTTGATAAAGGAACGTCATATTCATCAATTAAAAGAATTACCTTTTTGCCGTATACTGAATAAAGCATTCTCATCAAAGTTTTTAAGGAATTTTGGACATCACTCTCAGTTCCCTTCTGTGCCTTTAAACGTGCGAACACATCCAAATCGTCCGGATCAGACACATCATTATTTATTATATAAGAAATTCCCTTACAAACACTCGCAATGACATTCATCAATTTCTCATAAGCTACTTCATATGTCTCTGATTCTGCATCCTTGAATGATATAAACAATACCGTATATTGGTTCATCCATTCCTTGCAGAAAGCATCATGATCACTAATAGCAAGATTTTCAAATAATCCTCTGCTGTCCTTGCTGATGTCGAAAAAGCTCTCCATCATGCTCATCATCAAGGTTTTTCCAAATCGTCTCGGTCTTGTGAACAAAGTGACCTCATTACCGGTATCATTAACAAGCTCATATATTAATTCTGTTTTATCTACATAATAATTTTTTGATTCCCTAAGTGATACAAAATCCGACTTTCCAACCGTCACCTTAAAATCCATGTAGGCATCTCCTGTCGTGAAATATTTCAAAAAGGCATTCATAACAATAGTTTTATGGGTTTATTTAACTAAAATTATATCATTTAAGGATTCTAAATAAAACCAACAACTTATCCGATATAGAGAGTGAACCTTCTACGTTACTGATCAACCGCAGAACCGCTTCCACATGCCGAAAGAAAAACGCTGACCAACATTATTCCTAAGCTTAAATTGATTTTTTTAATCATTTCTTTTCCTTATCCTATGAAATTTTATCTCAATGCTTCTTTAGAAAATCTGATATCCGTAAAATTATCGAGTTTGGCCAGTTCCTCGTAAAGATCTACACCATCTTCTTCTGATGTTTCTTCCTCTATAGTTTCCCCTTCATCCGTTTCTGATGATAATTCATCATTTTCTGTTGACCGGATTTCACTTTCTAAAGCTTCTTTCCCTGCAAGTTCCAACCGGCGGCGCTGGTAAATCATCAGGAAAAGAACAACGGTTTTCGGCAAAGAGAGCCATTGCTTTAAGAATCGCCTTTTCCTGAGTATCCGTTAATGAAGCTTCATAGGTTCTCGGCGGAAGAAGCTCGTCCTTCCTCAGTCTCTCCATTGACTCAGGCGGTGTGACACCCGTTATCGCCTTATAAATTGTCCCTCCGAGTGCATAAACATCAGACCATGGTCCCTGCTTTCCATGACTTCTATATGCTACCACAAACTGGGTGAACTTAAAATCATATTATCTTTAATATTCCGTCTTCTATGGTTATTTTCCAAAAAGTTGGATGCTCCTTAAATCTGTCATTAGGGTAATGCAGTGTTAGTATCAGATTACCGTCAAAATCAGTAAAGAACATTCCATGCCCTCCGTTTTCCGGGAATATAGGATTCTTTTGTATATCCCATGGTCCAAAAATGTTTCCGGAAGCTGACTTTGCAGCCCCAACAGCATAACCATGTTCGCCCCAGCTTGAGAAGATCATATACAGGTTGCCATCCTTGTATTTAATAAAGCTTGGACCATCACTAAAAAAACAGTCTTCATCAATTCCAAACTCGTCTTTAGCGAAAGGTACAGGTCTTGCCCATTCTGCAGCTTTTGAAGAAAACAGCTTTTTAGGAGTACTTACCGAATGAGACAGGTCAGGTGAAATTTCCATTATGCAGAAATCTCCATCAACAGTTCCCTTTCCATCCGCCGCATCTTCAAACGAATGTGAAAAAATAAGATATATCCTGCCTGAATCTATATAAATCGTGCCATCGATACATGACCATTCAGCCGGAGTCAGTCTTTCTGAATACCTTTCAAATGGTCCCAGTGGCGAATCTGATTTTAACACATAAATTCCTTTTTTAATTCCGGAAGCTCCAAATGTAGACACCAGATAATAACTGCCATTTATTTTATAGCACTCGGGTGCCCAATAATTCTGTGTTGCAAAAAAATTCCCCGGTCTTTTAAAAACCTCCACAGGACCCTCAAAATTTATCAGGTCTTCACTCACGTAACAGTCAAAGCCATACGCTTCTTCCCAGCAGGTCTCACTTCTTGTCCCATACAGATAATACTTTTTATCATCAGCCAGCACATACGGATCCCTGATATTCACTTCTTCTCTTTTCATTGTATATACCTCACTTGTCTGCCTTATTTTCCCTGCAATGTGGAGCTGGAAGGCTTAGCAATGCAAGCACTGCAACAGCAGCCATTAATATAGGCACGCCAAATCTGACAAAAGCTATCCCTGTAACTGTTGCCGGCGGCTCCTGACCAACAGCATTTGCAATATATCCTGTCATTGCCAGAACAGCACTAAGAATACCATTTGCAAGCGCGATACCAAGTTTATTCGAAAAGCCTTTAAGTGCCGCTATCGTTCCATTCATTACAACTTTGGTCTGTATAAAACTCTGATCGGTAACTACTGCCATAAGCATTGCTCCGTACACCATAAACATGGTTGCAAACAGGGCTCCGAAGCCTGAAAAGATAAATACTGCTGCAATGTTGCCTTTGAATATCAGACAGCATATATTACAGACGGCTGTCAGCACCTGAGATGCTATAAATGCATTTTTCAGACTCTTAAAGATTTTTAAGAAAAGAGGCACAAGAATAAACGGACTAAGCAATCCAACAAGCGATACAGTCATCATATAGGCGGATATCAGATCCGGTCTTACGAGACAGTACATTACATAGTATACTGAGGAGCCCATCATGGTATTAAAACCAATATAACCTGCAATCCATATTATTATCGTAGGAAGAATACCTTTTACTGTCACGAGAAGCCTCAGCTGTTTTGTAAGCGGAAGGCTTGTGTCTCTCGACTCTGCAACAAATTTCTCCCTGGTTGCAGCAAAAAGACATAAAGAAAAAACAGTCATTATAATTCCTGACAGCCCTACTACTATCATATATCCTTTTGACGTATTTTCTCCCCCGAAGAAAGAAACCATAGAAAGCGCAAAGGAAGTAGTTACTGCCGTGAAAATACCCATGATCTGTGTATATGCAGAAATCAGCTTCTGTCTTTCCGATTCGATATCCGTCACGGCATTGATCAGTGCATTGCAAGGTATTTCAAATGCTGTTCTGAGCATGCCATATAAAATATAGAAAACTGCAGCCCATATTATCTTTCCTTTAGCCGACAGGTCAGGACTCATGAACAGACATACAACTACGACCGTAAGGCACGCAGGTACCCACAAAAGATACGGTCTGAACTTACCAAATCTGGTATGCGTCTTATCAGCAAGAACACCCATTATCGGATCATTAATCGCATCCCATATTGATGCAATCACCATAATGATTCCCGCAGCAGCTGCCGGAACACCAAAGGTATCCGTAAAAAATATCATAAGATAAGAACCGACCAGTGCTCCCATAATCTGATATCCACTTCCATATGCCATTCCATAGGATAGTATCGTTGACAATTTTAATTTTCGATCATCCATTTTTGCCTCCCAAAGATATTCTTTGTCTGTTACAGCAAACGTGAATTGGTAAACGCCAATGACGTTTGCTGTAAATTATGTTATCATTGAATGGCAGAAAAATAGTGACACTATTTTGAAATTTCGTGACTCAAACTTAAACAGGAGCCGATATGGAAAACTATCTCTTTTATAATAAAGAAATCTGTGATTTAAACCGCATTGAACAGTACTTAAAAAGCTTTTTGGAAGACTATCCCTTATACAGGAACAGTGTGATAGGACTTAAGGATGATTCCAGTGAAGACTATGACAAAATATATGCTTTACTGAAAAATTACTGGGATAAAAGAATTAAAGATGAAGATTTCTTTCTGGATAAAAATACCTTTTATATCAAAGAGGATTTCTTCCTTTTGCCACAGGAAAATATCACCATGCGTAGAAACCTGAGGTATATGCCTTTACTACTTCATTCCCACCAGTTCATAGAAATCAATTACATACATAAAAGCAATGACAGCTTTATGATTACCCGCTCCGGAAAACTTGAACTTAACGATGGAGACATCATTCTTTGCCCGCCCAGATTTGAACATTGTTTTCAGGCTCATAATGACAAAAGCATAATCTTGGACTTTTTTATAAGAGTAACTACTTTTGATACCGTATTTTTCCAGCTGCTTAATAAGAACAATTACTTATCAGTTGTCTTTTCAAACGCAATATACAACAATGAAGGAAGTTATATTCTCTGGCACTGTAATGATGATGCCGAACTGACCCGGCTGGTCATGGAATCTTACCGGGAATGGTCAGAACGTCCTAAGTATTGTGAGCAGATGCTGGAGGCAAATATGCTTAAATTCTTCGTGATGCTTATGCGCAAACATGAAAATGATGCTGTTTTCTCCGTTCCACAGGTCAGCAGCACTGATTCCATTTTTAATACTTTCCTTAACTATATGCATCTTCATTGTCAGACTGTCAGCTTGACAGTTCTTGCAGAACAATTCGGATATAGCGAAAGACAGGTTATTCGGATTCTCAAAAAGCAGTCTGGAAAAGGCTTTTCAGAGCTGCTTCAGGATATACGGATGAACAAGGCAATCCATCTGTTAAAAAATTCCTCTTTTAGCATCTCGCATATAGCCCGCACCTTGGGATATTCGAACACTGCTTATTTTCAGAAGGTCTTTTTTAAGACATTTACATTTACGCCTGAAGCATTCAGAGAATCCCATACGAAAAGATTGAGTAACTATTCAGCAGCACGAGACATTGGTACCGTGTAGTGCGCCCATGATTCCTCCGCTGCAGACGCTTAGTCCTGCCTCTCTCGCATTTTCTATTGTCAGGATCTTATCGTCATAGCTATGGCTTGTACATACTTTTCCAAAATAATTTCTTGATGCTTCCAGATTGTTGTGAATGCGGCTTACTCCGGCTTCCTTTATTTTCTTAAACTGCTCTTTATTCAACAGCCCGAAAGACGCAC
>JAIKZC010000093.1 GCA_024682575.1 Lachnospiraceae bacterium
TAATCTGTCTTATTCTTAGAAACTGAAATAGACTTTACAGTTCTTCCAGACATTGAATCCGTTTCATTAGTAACTAAAACAAAATCACTGTCGTTTCCGACATTTTCATCTTCAAAATCCTCTGCCGAAACAGTCACATAATAAACCTCTGCTTCGGATACAGCTGTCTGATAGCTGATATCAGCACTTTCTCCTGCTGCAAGACTTCCTATAGAATAGCTTTCGATCAACTCTCCGTCTTCGCTGCCTTTTCTCAGCTCAACTTTGATATTATCTGCATCCGAAAGAGAATTATTCTTTACAAAGCCATAGATTTCTGCATTTTCATCGTTTATAAGACCCCAGCTCAGACTGTCAACCGCAAGATCATTATAGCTAAGTTCTATAGTTTTAGAATTGATATCAGTATTTTCCTGATCCTCATCTGCCGGATTACAAATAACAGTAACATTCTTTCCCAGATCATCTTCATCCAGCATAAATGAAATATCAAGGTATTCCTCGGCTCCCGGAAGAATATCGCAGCTGTATTCTGTTGAATCCTTCTCATTGCCGTCTGCATCTTTTACCTGAACCTTAACCGACTCAATTTTCTTCGTTCCGCTGTTCTTAAGGCAGAGACTTGCCGGAAGTGCAGAACCTGCTTCAATATCATCCTTATCATAGAAAATGTTTTCAAGGGTCAGCTCTTCATAAAAATCAATGTTCTTAACTATGATCGAACTTTTGCCGTAACTGTCTGCTCCGCTTTCGCCATTAAGTCCCTTCGAAGTGAGCTGCACTGAGTTACAAAGAATCTTAAAGCCTTTACTTCCCCAGAAGCCTCCGAAATTTGTGATATCAGCATCAGCATCTGTTATTTCAACAGCTTCACCCCATTTATCACTATCATGATCATGGAAGATCACATTCATTACTCCTGCCATGCCTTCCTGCTTCCTGTAAAGGATCGCACTTTCATCAGCATAACTCAGAACTTCGAATCTTCCGCCTGTTCCTATATCTGATACAAGAGTTTCTGCTTTTGCAGATCCTGCATAGTCATACTTTATTATATTTCCGTTACTGTTGTAATAAAGTATATTGTCCTTAAAGAAAGGCGCTGAATCTGCGAGATCATTATCAGTTATGCGTTTTCCATCAAGATATATCTCAATGTCACTGATGCTGTCACTGTCAGAGTCGGTATCTACAGCATATGCTGCATGAGGCTCGGTTCCATTTATATCAAGAGCAAGATAATTGACCATATTCAGGTCTCCGTCTGTCTTCTCTGCCTCATTCCATTCTCCGTCTTCATATTTAGAGATATAAATTTCATTTCCACCGTTATTATCAAAATAACTGCCTTCTTTATTTTCAACAAAAGCTACTGCAACATCATCCGAAGTTGCTGCAATCTCAGGCATCATATCCAGATATCCATTATCATCTGTAACCTTTTTAATGCTGAAGCTGTGACTTGACGGATTATAAACCGCTGCCTTTATATCCATATTTCCTGCAACAGAAGAAAGCGTATCCTCATCCGTCACACTTCTGTTCATATCCATCCATGCAAGATAAACCTTCGATCCGTCTGTTGCAAGAGATGGTGCAAAATCAGGTGTTCCGTCATCATCTACGATCTCTGGATCCGACCAGCTGCTTCCATTAAAATAAGAATAATAAATATGCAGATCATTAGGATCCTCAGAAACACCGTCAACCCATGCTGCAAATGCTGTATCATCATCTATCCCGACAATTGCAGGATCTGTTTCTTCGTAACAGTTATCTCTTAATACTATATCATCTGAATCGCTGCTTCCCTGAATTTTAATTCTGCTGTCTTCAAGATATGAAAGATCCTGGCGTTTATAGGAATCCTGATCGAAGAAATTATTCTCTGATCTTGTTTCATTTTCCCCTGAAGAACTTGTTGCCAGATTATCGTTTGAGAATTTCTTTTCTGCCAGAGGCGGATCAAGTTCCCATTCTTTTTCCCAAAGCAACGCTTTAGCTTTTACATATACATTTAATGTTACTGTACACTCCATGTATGCATCAGCTTTATCAGAATAAACCTCTGCTTTAGGTTCGAGGATGAGTTTTCCTCCTCCGCCGAGCTGGGCTACACCTCTTACTCCGGCTCCGACTTCTATCGATCCTGTAAGTGTAATATCAAGACTTGCATCCGCTGTATAATAATCAGATGCCCTTACAAGATTAAGCTTTGACTCAAGTTCTCCCTTTAAGGCAGCTTCCCAGTACCAGGGTATCGGAATGACAGGAGTCACACTCTGTCCTCCCCAGGTCATGCCTGCAGAAGCTCCTGCAACTATGCCTCCATCAAGGAATTTAAATCCCCCTTCTTTATCAATATAACCTTCAAAATAACCGGTGAGCTCAATATTAGCTTCTCCTCCGGCACTACCTTTATATTTTGTTATCTTATATCTGCTTTTTATATCCTTTAATACATTTTTTGTGTTTCCGGTTTTTTTAGCCTTCTTAAGTTTTTCCCAGATCCACTTTACTTCTTCTTTTTCGTCTACTCCTTCGTCTCCACATTTGAATTCATCACTGTCGATTCCGATTACACCCTTAACTTTTCCATCCTCGATACTGATCTTGATCGGAAGCTTATCATTATCAAGCATATAATTTAATTCGCTTCCACCGATAAATGGAACACTATCAGGAAGTGTAAGCTTTCCGTCACCAATATCAAGCTTCATTCCTTCTAAGCCGCTTAAAGTTCCATCTACTGAAATACCTAGTTTTCTCTTGATGGAATGACCGGCAGCATCCTCTATAAGCAAATAAATTTCAGAGCTTATATCAAACTTATCCTTAAGCACAAGACTGATAGAGGATTCATTGCTTCCAAACTCCACTGCTGAGAGCTTCTGTACAAGCTTTATCTTTCCATAACTGTTCTTTCCCCAGTCGATATCCGCTTTTATGCTTGTCGGATCTGACTCCGTAAGCGATATCTGGACTTCATCCTGAAGAGCATTTTTACCATTGATCCATACTGCATTTAATGTCGGGTTATCGCTCTCTTTTTCCAGCCATACTTTATTATCAAGCTTTTCAAGCTGTTCAGGCGTCAGATATTTGCTTTTATATCCATCCTTTGATATCTCGATCTCACCACTGTCAAAATTGATTATTTCAGCCTTACCTTTAGAATCTGTAGTATATTCAGTGCCATCATAGGTAATTTTTGCACCCTTGGATAAGACATACTTATCACTGTCCTCCGTCTGTGCTTTCTTATTCTCATAAACGCAGATATTCGTTCTTTTTGTTATGACTATCGTTCCGCCAACATTCACCCTGCAGGATGCCGTATATCCGCCTGCCGATGCAGTTATCACAGCAGTTCCCCTTCCAACGGCAGTCACTAAGCCACTGTCTGTTACCTTTACAACATTTTCATTACTGCTGCTCCAGCTTATCGTCCTGTCATTAGAGGTATAAGAATCCGTAAATGAAACAATGAGCTGACTCTTATCTCCCTTATTAAGCGCAAGGGAACTTCTGTTAAGCTTAATATGCTCAGAACTTATATTATTTGCAATATCCTCAAACGAAAATGTAAGCGAGTCTGCGTCTGTTACCTCTGTATATCCCTGATTCTGGATATCATTCATAAATGTAGCCGCAAACTGCTTTGAAGTTCCTCTCATCGAATGAAAGAATCCCAGTGAAAAAATATTATAATCTGATTCTATTGCCTTAAAAGTCTCATAAATAGCAGATTCATATCCACGAGATCCTCCATAACTGAAGGTATTTCCATCAGGATCAACATACTGACCCTTATTGTATCTTGCATCAGAACCATAATAAGTTGCTCCTCCATTCGGAGATCCGTCTGCCATCTGGATTATAAATTTCTGATCTGCCTCTGTCTCAGACAGGAGTTCATCAGCTTTCATAAGTCCGGCGTTCATGGCTGTACCACCGCCTGCGCTGAGTGCATTTATGGCTTTTCTTAATTTCGTCTTGTTATTAGTAAAATTTTCTCCCGAAAAAGTATTTACTGTGACCGTATTGTTATAGTCTACGATCGCGATCATGGCTTTCTCGTCCTCTGCAAGGATATCATTTACAAAATTGTTACAGGCCTTTTTGAGCTGTTTCATAGGTGTTCCGCTCATACTTCCTGACGAATCAAGTACCAGAACGATTTCATGAGATTCTACCTCTGATGCGAGGCTCAGCTCTTTTTCCTGATCAGAGTCATTATCATCACCCCAATCAACATACATAACGTCAACATCTGTATCAGGAATCTCAAAATCCGTTTCTCTTATTCTTTCTATTTCATCATACTCATCTTCTGATGCAGCATCAAAATATACAGTGCTTCCCTCTGAGCTCTCTTCCAGTTCTTCAATATCTACCACTCCGGATTCCTCTGCTAATGCCGGGGTCGGCAGCTGAAGAGATGTAAAAAGCATGGAAACGCAGACCACTGCTGCCATTAATTTCTTTTTCATTTCCCTTTTCTCCTCTTTATTT
>JAIKZC010000097.1 GCA_024682575.1 Lachnospiraceae bacterium
CTGATGACGTCATCGATATTAATTGCCAACATCTTTTGCTACCTCTCTTTTAATTTGTTGATAATAACATAGCATAGAAGATTCCATATAAATCGTATTTGTCATAAATTGCAGTATCAAAGCACGAAATGCATATAGAACCTAACAATTTGTTTTAATTCTTTGGCATTATCCAGAATTTCATTGTTGGATAACTCAAAACCACCTGAACGACTATATTGATGATATTCGCAATAGTCGGTGCCAGCGAAGCCGGAAGCTTTAACGTATTAATAAGAAAAGCCTGGCTGTATGCCGGAAGTGCCGCCGATACAAGGACGAGTACTATCGCAAAGATTATGTACTTAGGTACTGCCTTTTCAAAAGCCGCATTTGACTTAAATACGAAATTCTTCTGAACAAAGAAGTTGACCGTCTGGGCTGCCGCAGTTGCAACAAGAAAGCTTAAAAATCCGCAAAGACCCAGGTTAGACTCAATATTATCAGCATAATTAAAAACAAAAAACTTAAATGGCGTTGCTGCAAAGCTCTTAAAAATAAATCCTGTACAGATCCACATCACAACGAAATTTGTAACCGTTGCGCAGTTTGAAAGCAGGTTAAACATTATAAATTCCCAAAGATCGGGGTGTTTTTCTATCCAGCCTTTAATCTTTTCCATAATTATCTCTTAGTCAATCCTTTCCCTGACGCTTAAGATATTTAGCTTCATATTCTTTATTTAAGCGACGGTTTCTGAAAAATCCTCCGATAACAGTTCCCATTCCCTTGAAGAAATGTCCGTTTACGACATCTACGATTCCGTAAACCATTTCCATTGAGACCATTCCTCCTGTCATTTTTGCAATGGCACGGAATGGCATGTTGTACTGGAAGAGTGTGTTAAGATCCGGAACTCCGGCATTTTCTGCCTTTTTAAGTCGTTTGTTTAAGAAATTATATCCGAATCTTGCCAATGCGCTTTTAGCATAATACATCTGGCATAGCGCATCATTTATTCCAAGTTCTCCGTTCCACTGTCCATCCGGTATCGCACGTCCCAGAATCCTCTCATATTCTTTATCTGAAACATGAGCAACATCAGCTTTGTAATAAGAAGGAAGTTTGGCAGGATCATACGGATAACTCTCTGTAGTACCCTTAACTTCAAGATTTCCTTTAAGCCTTATATCTTCAGATGAAGCTCCGATCATTATTGAATAATTACCTGCCTCAACTTCCCATCCGTTAGTCTTTGTATTCCAGTAACGGAAGCTCTTATTATCAAACTCTATACTTATTTCTTTCTCTTCTCCTGCTTTAAGGAAAACTCTTTCAAAGCCTTTAAGCTCTCTTACAGGGCGAAAGACTTTTGCTCCCTCGAGGCCAATATAAAGCTGCGCTATTTCAGCCGCATCATATTCTCCGCTGTTCTTTATCTTAAAGCTAACTGACTTTTCATTAACCTTTAGATCTGAATATTCGAATGATGAGTAAGAAAGTCCAAATCCAAAAGGATAAAGTACAGGCACTTCTGCAGTAGAGAAGTATCTGTATCCTACAAATACTGACTCTCTGTACTCTGAGGTACGCTGTCTCGAAGGATAATAATTAAATGAAGGAGTATCTTCATATTTTTTAGGAATTGTCTCCCCAAGCTTTCCTGAAGGAACTTCTTTTCCCGTAAGAAGGTCAAGTATTGCACCGGCTCCAGCCTGTCCGCTCAAAAATCCATGAAGTATTGCCTTCATATGATGATGCCAGGGCATCTCTATTGCAGAACCTGCGCTTATTATCCCGATAAGCTTCTGATTCACCTGTGCTAATGACTGCATAAGTTTTATCTGGTTCTGCGGGATCCTCATATGCTTTCTGTCAAGTCCCTCTGACTCGGAATTTTCATTGAGGCCAAAGAAATAGAGAACCTTGTCAGCTCTTGCAGCCAGATCTACTGCTTCTTTAAGAAGGGCATCATCATCGCTTCCTTCTCTGTTATATCCCTTAGCCATTCCAACTATCTGCAAGTCATAATTTCCGACAAGCTCAACTATGCTGTCAACCTTTGTGGAATTTACCATGGAAGATCCTGCACCCTGATATCTCGGTGTAAATGCAAAATCTCCAATAACGGCAATTTTTTCTCCTGCCTTAAGAGGAAGTAGTTTCTCTTCATTTTTAAGAAGTACGGCCGCCTCGACTGCAGCCTTCTTCGCAACCTGATGATGTGCCTTGTGCATTGCAGCCTTATCCGCACATTTCTTTTTATCCTGAGTTTTTAATGTAAGCTCTAAAAGCTCATCAACTCTTGCATCTATATCTGACTCGGTTATCTTACCGCTCTTAACTGCTTCAAGAAGTTCCCTTGCAGCATCGAGTCCAGGTGCCGGCATCTCAAGTGTAGAGCCGTTTTTAACCCCGAGTGCATGATCGTTTGAAGCTCCCCAGTCTGTGATAACAGCCCCATCGAAGCCCCATTCTTTTCTCAATATATCAATAAGGAGATGACGGTTTTCATTCGCATAAACACCATTTACTTCGTTATAGCTTGACATTACCGATCCGGGCTTCCCCTCTTCTATGGCAATCTCAAATGACTCAAGATATATCTCCCTGAGTGTTCTCTCATCTATAACCGAGTCCATAGCCATTCTGCGAAGCTCCTGACTGTTAACTGCATAATGCTTTGCGCAGGCTGATACTCCGTTTTTCTGTATTCCGCGGATTATAGCTGCTGCCAGCTTTCCGGAAAGATAAGGATCTTCAGAAATATATTCAAAATTTCTGCCGCAAAGAGGATTTCTCTTTATATTCATTCCGGGACCCAGAAGAACGTTAACTCCTTCTGCTGC